>JAKFXU010000198.1 GCA_021731215.1 Rhodoferax sp. | reverse complement strand
GGTCTTCATGCTGCTGTGTCCTCACGAAATGTTGCAGAATCACCCCATCGGAATTGACGGGGTGAATGTGCAGAATAAATCGTGTCAGCTCAGGGGTGGACTACTCCGCGTAGCGGCTTCGTCCAACCAGGCAATGGGGACGATGTACATAAGGCAGTTAGCTTGCTGGCGTTGAAAAATGTCAGTTTTCGAAGAGGTAAACTTAACACATTAGGGGCCTTGCCCTCGGTGGCTATGAACAGGATGCAGCATGACACAGGATTCTCCTGATATTTGGACCCAATCGGCGCAGCAATTTCAGCAGACCCTGAGTGAAAATTGGAGCAAGGCACTGCAGTCTTTGCAGAATATGGAGCTCGGTGCGGCCGGCGCAAGTTTTGCAGCGCCCGTTGCGGAGTCGCCAAAACTTAGTTTTTCGCCAGAGAAAATGCAGCAATTGCAGCAGCAGTACCTGAGCGACACCGCCGAACTCTGGGCCAAGGGCTTGCAGGGCGCAGCGCTCCAGTCCAACGACAAGCGCTTTGCCGGGCAGGCCTGGGACGCCAACCCGGCGGCCGCTTTTTCAGCCGCCGCCTACCTGCTTAATGCGCGCACCCTGATGGGCTTGGCCGACGCCGTGGAGGCGGATGACAAAACCCGCGCCCGCATCCACTTCGCGGTCGAGCAATTGACCGCTGCAGCAGCCCCGAGCAATTTCATGGCGTTGAACGCCGAGGCGCAGCAAAAGGCGATTGAAACAAAGGGTGAAAGCATTGCCAAAGGCGTGCAAAACCTGCTGCACGACCTGCGCCAGGGCCATGTGTCGATGACCGACGAAAGCTTGTTTGAAGTCGGCAAAAACGTCGCCACCACCGAGGGCGCCGTGGTGTTTGAAAACGACTTGTTCCAGTTGATCGAGTACAAGCCACTGACGGCCAAGGTCTACGAGAAGCCGTTTCTGCTGATTCCGCCGTGCATCAACAAGTTTTATATCCTGGACCTGCAGCCGGAAAATTCCCTCATCCGCTATGCCGTGGCGCAGGGACAGCGCACTTTTGTGGTGAGCTGGCGCAACCCGGACGCCTCGCTGGCGCACAAAACCTGGGACGACTACATTGAAGACGCGGTCATCAAAGCCATCGCCGTGACGCAGGAAATCTCCGGCTCCAAGACCATCAATGCCCTGGGTTTTTGCGTTGGGGGCACCATGTTGGGCACGGCGCTGGCGGTGCTGGCGGCGCGGGGCGAAAAACCGGTGGCCAGCGCCACCTTCCTCACCTCCTTGCTTGATTTCACTGACACCGGCATTCTGGATGTCTTCATTGATGAAGCCTTTGTCAAGTACCGCGAGCGCGAGATGGGGCAGGGCGGTTTGATGAAGGGGCAAGACCTGTCAAGCACCTTCAGCTTCTTGCGCCCCAACGACCTGGTCTGGAACTACGTGGTGGGCAATTACCTCAAGGGCGAAACGCCGCCCCCGTTTGACCTGTTGTACTGGAACAGTGATTCCACCAACCTGCCGGGCCCATTTTATGCCTGGTATCTGCGCAATACCTACCTGGAAAATAGGCTGGTCAAGCCGGGCCAGGCCGTTGTGTGCGGCGAAAAGATCGATCTGGGCCGGGTCGATATGCCGGTCTACATCTACGGCTCGCGCGAAGACCACATTGTGCCGATCGGCGGCGCCTACGCCTCGACCCAGGCCCTGCCCGGCAAAAAACGCTTCGTCATGGGCGCCTCCGGCCACATTGCGGGCGTGATCAACCCGCCGGCCAAGAACAAACGCAGCCACTGGATTCGCAAGGACGGCAAGCTGCCCACAAGCCACGCCGATTGGTTGGCCGACGCCACCGAGCAGCCGGGCAGTTGGTGGACCGACTGGTCCCAGTGGCTCAAAGCCCAGGCTGGCAAGCAGATTCCCGCGCCCAAAACCTATGGCAAAGGCAAATACAAGGCGGTCGAAGCCGCCCCTGGCCGCTACGTCAAGGCCAAAGCTTAAGCACTCACGCAACTACTCAGGAGAGATTGAAAATGGAAGACATCGTTATCGTTTCAGCCGTGCGCACCGCCGTCGGAAAATTCGGTGGAGCCCTGGCCAAAACCCCGGCCACCGAACTCGGTGCCGCCGTCATCAAGGAACTGCTGGTGCGCACCGGCCTCGCTGCGGATCAGATCGGCGAGGTCATCATGGGCCAGGTACTGGCCGCTGGCGTTGGTCAAAACCCGGCGCGCCAGGCCTTGATCAAGAGTGGCCTGGCCAAGGAAACGCCGGCGCTCACCATCAACGCCGTCTGTGGCTCCGGCCTCAAGGCGGTCATGCTGGCCGCGCAAGCAGTCGCCTATGGCGACAGTGACATCGTGATTGCCGGTGGCCAGGAAAACATGAGCGCCTCGCCGCACGTCCTGCTGGGCTCGCGCGACGGCCAGCGCATGGGCGACTGGAAGATGATCGACTCCATGATCGTGGACGGCCTGTGGGACGTCTACAACCAGTACCACATGGGCATTACCGCCGAGAACGTGGCCAAGCTTTACGGCATCACGCGCGACATGCAGGACGCGCTGGCCCTGGCCAGCCAGCAAAAAGCCGCCGCCGCGCAGGACGCGGGCAAGTTCAAGGACGAAATCGTACCGTTCAGCATCGCCCAGAAGAAGGGCGACGCGATTGTGTTCGCGGCCGACGAATACCTCAACCGCAAGACCAACGCCGAAGCCCTGGCCGGCCTGCGCCCGGCGTTTGACAAAGCCGGTGGCGTCACCGCCGGCAATGCCTCCGGCTTGAACGACGGCGCCGCCGCCGTGATGGTGATGAGCGCCAAAAAGGCGGCTGCCCTGGGCCTCACGCCGTTGGGCCGGATTGCCAGCTTTGCCACCAGTGGCCTGGATCCGGCGCTGATGGGCATGGGGCCGGTGCCGGCATCGCAAAAGGCGCTGGCGCGCGCCGGCTGGCAAGCGGCCGATCTTGACCTGCTGGAAATCAACGAGGCCTTTGCGGCGCAAGCCTGCGCCGTCAACCAACAGATGGGCTGGGACACGTCCAGGGTCAATGTCAACGGCGGCGCCATTGCCATCGGCCACCCCATTGGCGCGTCCGGCTGCCGCATTTTGGTCACGCTGCTGCATGAAATGCAGCGCCGCGACGCGAAAAAGGGCATTGCCAGTCTGTGCATTGGGGGCGGCATGGGGGTTGCCCTAACTATCGAACGCTAAATAACGTTCACAATGGAACCAGTTGAGGGCAGCGCTTTTGAGGACATTGGGCTGCCCGGCAATGCTTTATGAACTATCAGTGAATTCAACAAAAGGGGAAACAACATGAGTCAAAAAATAGCCTACGTCACCGGCGGCATGGGTGGCATCGGTACCGCCATTTGCCAACGCCTGCACAAAGAAGGTTTCAAGGTCATTGCCGGCTGTGGCCCGACCCGCGACCACGCCAAATGGATTGCCGAACAGTCTGCGTTGGGCTTCACGTTCCACGCCTCGGTGGGCAACGTTGGCAACTGGGACTCCACCGTGGAAGCCTTTACCAAGACCAAGGCCGAGCACGGGGCGATCGACGTGCTGGTCAACAACGCCGGCATCACGCGCGACCGCATGTTCATCAAGATGTCGCGCGAAGACTGGGACGCGGTGATCGAGACCAACCTCAACTCCATGTTCAATGTCACCAAGCAGGTGGTGGCCGACATGGTCGAAAAAGGCTGGGGCCGCATCATCAACATCTCGTCGGTCAATGGCGCCAAAGGCCAGGCCGGCCAGACCAACTACTCGGCGGCCAAAGCCGGCATGCACGGCTTTACCATGGCGCTGGCGCAAGAATTGGCCACCAAGGGTGTGACCGTCAACACGGTCAGCCCGGGCTACATCGGTACCGACATGGTCAAGGCCATTCGCCAGGATGTGCTCGACAAGATCGTGGCCACAGTGCCGGTCAAGCGCCTGGGCGAGCCCAGCGAAATTGCTTCCATCATTGCCTGGATTGCGTCGGACGAAGGCGGCTACTCCACCGGTGCCGATTTCTCGGTCAACGGCGGCTTGCACATGGGCTGATGGCGGCTCGCGGAAGTTCTCAAAAAACCCGCTCAAGCGGGTTTTTTTATCGTCAGAAATGGCATGTACCTGCGCCAGCCGCAGGTTTAGTCTGCGTGCTAAGCTGTCCGATCGATTCAAAACCCGCTTGCCAGAGACCACGGAGATTTTCATGCCCAGTTTATTGCCCCAGATCGACCCGGACGGATTGCTAGAGTTTTCTGTCGTCTACACCGACCGCGCCCTCAACCACATGTCGCAGCACTTTCAGGGCGTGATGAAGGACATCTCCAGCATATTGAAGGAGGTGTATCACGCCCGTTCCGCGATCGTGGTGCCCGGCAGCGGCAGCTTTGGCATGGAGGCGGTGGCGCGCCAGTTTGCCAGCGGCAAAAAGGTGCTGGTCATTCGCAATGGCTGGTTCAGTTACCGCTGGAGCCAGATTTTTGACATGGGCAGCATCCCGGCCGAGTCCACCGTGCTCAAAGCCCGTCGCGTCGGCGCAGGCCGGCAGGCGCCCTGGATTCCGGCGCCGGTTGAAGAGGTGGTGGCGGCGATTCGGGACAAAAAGCCGGACCTGGTGTTTGCGCCGCACGTGGAAACCGCCTCCGGCATGATGCTGCCCGATGACTACCTGCGCGCGGTGGCCGATGCGGTGCACGAAGTGGGCGGCCTGCTGGTGCTGGACTGCATCGCCTCGGGCGCGATCTGGGTCAACATGCAGGCCAGCGGGGTGGACGTACTGATCAGCGCGCCCCAAAAAGGCTGGAGCGGCTCACCCTGCTGCGCCATGGTCATGCTCAGTGAGCGCGCCCGCGCAGCGATTGACGCCACCACCAGCACCAGCTTTGCCTGCGACCTGAAAAAATGGCTGCAGATCATGGAGACCTATGAAAACGGCGGCCATGCCTATCACGCCACCCTGCCGACCGACGCCCTGAGCCGGGTGCGCGATGTGATGCAGGAAACGCGCGCCTACGGTTTCGAGAAAGTCCGTTCCGAGCAGATCGAACTCGGCGCCAGGGTGCGTGCGCTGTTCGAAAGCAGAGGTATTTTGAGTGTGGCGGCCGCGGGCTTCCAGGCGCCGGGTGTGGTGGTCAGCTACACCGAAGATCCTGAGATTCAGTCCAGCAAAAAATTTATCGGTCAGGGTCTGCAAACCGCGGGCGGGGTGCCGCTGCAATGCGACGAGCCGGCTGACTTCATGACTTTTCGGGTTGGTCTGTTTGGCCTGGAAAAGCTGCACAACGTGGAACGCACCGTGGCCCAGCTGGCGACCGCGCTCGACCAGATTCTTTAGACCGCGTATGCCCCAGGAGATGCCGGTGATGCATGGTTCATACTCCTGCGCGAATCGAGGGTTGATGAGGCGCTGGCGCCGGACATGGCTGATCTTGCCCCTGCTGCTGTCATTGAATGGCCAAGCTAATGAGTCTCAAACATGCGTCGCCACGCTCAGCGGGTTGCAAAAAATGCTTGGCGATCAGGCATTTCCCGTGAAATGGGAAGAAACCACCATGACCGATGGGAAACCGCTGTTAGTGTCAATTCTTGAGAAGAAAGGAACTCTGTTTCTGGAGTTTATGAAAACCAGGGAAGGACTTTGGGCAGAGAGCGTTGGCGTCATTTGTAAAACCGGCGAGGATCTGGAATTCAAGTTTACCGGGGAACAGATTCGATTGGGCCCGGCGGCCAACTGGGTGTTGCGCTATTCCTTGGGAAACGGTGGAAAGTTTACGCTGACGCAGCTTGGGTCAGGACAGTTGAGAATAGTGACAACCGGATGGAAAGGTACTTTTTCTCCAAGAAATTAGCAAACTGTAACATCATTGAAATGTTTCCATGCGATGCTGTCTCCATGGAAAGAACAATTCAAAGCGCATACGGCACCGAACAAAAAAACAATGTCATCGCTGCATCGGCAACGGCATGACTATGCAACAAGTCCGTTCGATCTTCCTGTCTGACATACACCTCGGTACCAAGGCTTGCCAAGCCCACCACCTGCTTGAGTTTCTGAAAGAATACTCCTCCGAACACGTATTCCTGCTCGGTGACATCGTTGACTTGTGGTCAATGAGCCGGGGCGCAGTGCATTGGTCTCTTGCACAGAATACGTTCGTGCAAAAGATGTTGCGGCGTGCCCGGCATGGTGAGAAAGTTATTTTCATCCCCGGCAATCATGACGAGGCTATGCGCGAGTACGTCGGTACTTCATTTGGTGACGTCATGGTGGAGCATGAATATGTTCACACTGCAGCAGATGGCCGTCGCTATTTGTTGTTGCACGGAGATGAGTTCGATCAAGTCACGCGCCATCACAGGTGGATTGCCATTTTTGGAGACAAGGCTTATGATCTGTTGGTCAATCTCAACATCTATTTATCATGGCTGCGCCGAACGCTCAAACGTCCCGGCTACTGGTCGTTGGCTGGATATGCCAAACGCAAAGTAAAGACTGCTGTCAACTTCATCTTTAACTTTGAAGATTCCGTTATCCACCATGCACGTGAACAAGGACTGGATGGCGCAATTTGCGGGCACATCCATTGGCCCATGATCAAGGAAGTTGATGGCTTGTTCTATATCAACTGTGGCGACTGGGTGGACAGTTGCAGCGCCGTTGTTGAACACATGAATGGTCGCATGGAGCTGATTTTATGGAATTCAGCTCCCAAACCCGGCGTCGTTCAAATTACCAACACTTAAGAAAAAATAATGGAAAGTCCTTACAAAGGAAAAACGGGGTTTAAGCGCTTGATAGACGCTTTCAAGTATTCTTGCGCTGGTTTGAAGGCAGCCTTCCGCCATGAAGATGCTTTTCGTCAAGAGGTGTTGCTTGCAAGCGTTCTTGTACCGCTGGCATTTTTGTTGGAGCATGAAAATCTCGGTCGAGCCTTGATGATCGCGTGCGTGCTGCTGCTTCTCATCGTCGAACTGCTCAATTCAGCCATCGAGGCAACGGTCGATCGCATCTCCCTCGACGACCACAGGCTCGCCAAGCGCGCAAAAGATATCGGTAGCGCTGCCGTCTTGATCAGCCTGCTAAATCTCGTTGTCGTTTGGATGCTTATTTTAATGAACTGACTCTTTCGGAGACCTTCGCCGCAAGATTGACCCACGCAGTCTGGCTGCATCAATAGTCATCTTGCTTGCATCAGCTACTATGAAAATCCTGTTTATCTCCGATGTCTATTTTCCGCGTATCAACGGTGTTTCAACTTCGATAGAAACCTTTCGCCATAACCTTGCTTTACTGGGTCACACGGTCCATTTAATTGCGCCAGATTATTTGACACCCAGTGCCGATGAAGTAGATATCATGCGTGTGCCGGCACGCTATTTGCCATTCGACCCCGAAGACCGGCTTATGAGTTACAAGTGGGTAATGACGCATCTTGAAAGATTGCGTGGCGAGCAATACGACATCATTCACATACAAACGCCCTTCGTTGCGCATTACTTGGGCACCAAGTTATCGCGCTTGCTCGGCATTTCTTGTGTAGAGACATATCACACATTTTTCGAAGAATATCTCTACCACTATGTCCCCCTCGTGCCAAAGAAGGTGATGCGTTTTGTCGCGAAGCGGTTCTCCCGTCATCAGGGAAATAGTCTGGATGGGATGGTCGTGCCGTCCCATCCGATGCTGCGCATACTAAAGAGCTACGGCATCACGACTCATACGGAAGTCATCCCGACCGGTCTCGAGTTGGATAGTTTTGTACCAGGAAACCGCAAAACGTTTCGAAAAAACTATCATATTTCACAGGATCGACCCGTACTACTTTTCGTAGGGCGAGTTGCTCACGAGAAAAACATTGGGTTCCTGATCAAGACAGTGGATCGGATCAGAAATGAAATTTCTGACGTGCTTTTCGTCATTGCAGGTGAAGGCCCGGCGCAAGAAAGCCTTGAACTAGAAGTCAAAAAACTGGGGCTTAGCGAGAACATAATGTTCATCGGCTACTTGGACCGCCATACAGAATTGAATAGTTGCTATAGCGCGGCAGACATTTTTGTATTTTCATCGCGAACAGAAACACAGGGACTGGTTTTACTCGAAGCCATGGCACAAGGCGTGCCCGTCGTCTCCACCGCCGAACTGGGAACGCGAGATGTATTGCGGGAAGGCGTCGGCGTATGGATTGCACAGGAGGAGTTGACAGATTTTTCTGGCAAAGTCGTCAAGATGTTAAGGGATGCGCAGGTTCGAAAAGACCTGGGCGATGCAGGTCGTGACTACGCGCATGAATGGTCTGCCACCAAGCAGGCGCAACGGATGCTGTGTTTTTATCGCTCTGTTCTCAATCCCCTGTAAAGTGCATCAAGTCGGTGATCCCGGTTCCGTAGCAGTACGTAAAATACTCATACAGCTCTTGATCCTAGAAACCGCAGTTGACCGCTCATTTCCGCTTGCAAGGCCGCATGAACACTGACTTCTGTACCCACGCACGAGTTCACCTTTTGGGTGACAGCGCTACGTGCCCGATTGAGCCGCCCTGGCGCGCTCTGGCGGCGTTGCTCCTCCTTGCGGGCAGTAGCCCGCAGTGTCGTCCCGCCTTGCCAGCGCACCCCATGACGGCCCACTCGGGCACGTCCAACTGCGGTTTCTAGGTTGATTGGCGCTGAGTCTAGACCCAGCCCAGCCAACCCAACAGCGCACCCGTCCCGAGTAGCCACAGTAAATGCAGTCGGGTGTGCCACACCAGCAGGGCGCTCACACCCGTGAGCAGCCACAAGGGCCAGTTTTTGATCGAACTGCCATGGCTGGCGGCCAGAATCCAGCCGGTGGCAATCAGCAGCGCGATCACGATCGGGGTCATGCCCTGCTTGAAGGCACGCACCAGGCGGCGTTCCCGGTTTTGATGGCCCCAGCGCGCCGCTACAAAGGTCAGGGTGGTGCTGGGCAGCAGGATGCCGATCATGGCAATGCCGACGCCCAGCAGGGCGTAGGGCCAGGCCGCAAGGCCCGCGCCCAGGCCGCCGCCGGCGTTCATGCCCACATTCCAGCCCAGCAGCGCCACAAACAGCACGTTGGGCCCGGGTGCGGCCTGCGCCAGCGCGATGGAGGAGGTGAACTGGCTGTCGCTCAGCCAGTGGCGCTGATCGACCAGATAGCGGTGCATGTCGGGCACCGTGGTGATGGCACCACCCACGGCCAGCAAGGACAGCGACAGGAAATGGGTCAACAGCGCCAGCCAGTCGGCGCCGGTCAGGGCCAGGCTCATGCCGGCGTGTCCAGCGCGCGGACCCGGCCCAGTTGGCGGTAGGCCCAAGCGCAGGCCACGCTACCGAGCCCCAGCAGCACCCACGCCAGGGGCACACGCAACAGCGCAATGGCGATAAAAGAGGCGGCGGCAAACGACCAGCAGACGGCCACGCCCATCACGTTTTTTTTCAGGACGCCGATCAGCCTGAACCCGGTGGCGGCAATCAGCCCGGCTGCCACCGCGCCCATGCCGCGCAGCGCGCCCGCCACGCCGGGGGAGTCGGCAATGCCGGCAAAGACGGCGGCCAGCGCCAGCACGAGCAGCAGCGGAAAGGCCAGCATGCCAGCCAATGCGACCAGCGCGCCGCGCAGGCCAAAGTAGCGGTCGCCAATCATCAAGGAGAGGTTGACGACATTGGGGCCCGGCAAGATTTGCGCCACCGCCCAGTCTTCCACAAACTCCTCGCGCGTCAACCATTTCTTTTTATCCACCAGCTCGCGCTGCACCACCGCCAGTACGCCGCCAAAGCCCTGCAAGGCCAGGTGCGTGAACGACCAGAACAGGTCGGACAGGGAAGCGGGGCGCGTGGCAGTGGCGGCTTGGGGTGCAGACATGGCTTAGGGGGCGTCGCCCAGCGGCGCCGGCGCGCTGCTGTTGATGCTGGTCACCAGCGCATCCACCCGTTCCAGCCAGGTGTGCAGGGTGTCTGGATACTGGCCATCGGGCTCACGCTGCCAGCGCCGCCGGGTCTGGCGCGCCAGCGCGCGCAATTGCCAGGCCGCTTCATGCGCCAGCAGTGCCAACTCTGATTGAAGAAAGTCGTCCAGCGCGTCGTCCCCCAGTTGCGCCAACTGCTGCGGTGCCACGCCCACGCTGGCCAGGGTGCGGCGCAATTGCGCGGCCTGCTCGGCCACAACTGCCATACCTTCCCGGCGCGACCCGTTCAGGGTCACCCGCAGGGCCAGGTCGGCGGGCCAATTGGACAGGGCGGCGTCAATTTCGAGCAGCCGGCTCACGGGATCGGCCATCAACGCCAAGGCGTCGCTTGGCGGTTCAGCGGCAGGCTTGAGGTGCTGCAGCACGCGCTCCAGCATCTGAGCATCATAGCGATGCCGGTTCATGCGCAGCTGCACCGAAAGACGTAACTCGCAGGCCTCAGGTTGCCGCGTCAACATGGTGGTGACCAACTCACTGAGCGAAAGAACGCGCCCCAGCGGGCTTATCGCCTGGCCGCTGAGGTGGCTGGGATAGCCCGATCCGTCGAGGAACTCGTGGTGCTCCTTGACCGCGCGCAGCAGTTCGCGTGGGTACTCATGGTGGCGCTCGATCAAGGCCGTCGAGACCAGCGGGTGGGAGTAGAGCTGGCGCCTCTGGTCACGTCCAATGTCGCACTGGGGCGTGAGCAGGACCGGGTCCAGGTGCAGCACGCCGATGTCATGCAGCAAACCGGCAGCCGCTGCCAGGCTGATGTCAAAGCGCGACACCAGCGGACCGAGGGTCATCCAGGCGGCCACCAACGCCATATGGATCGAGTGGTGAAACAGTGCCGGGTGCACCTCGCAGGCGAGCGTGAGTTGAAATGCCATCGGCGCCGGCAAGGGCAGTTTCTCCAGCGCATCGAGCAGCAGGTTGCGGGTCTTGCTGTCGGCGCTGATGCGGGCAAAGAAGGGCAGCTCGCGCAGGGCCTGCTCGGCCTGCGCGCGTAAAAACGAGCCGCTGACGGTGGCCGTGCTGGTGACCGAATCTTCAATCGGTAGCGTCAGCGTGTGCGCCATCAGTCGCTCGTACAGCCCGGCATTGACCTGAATGCCCTTTTCCATGATCTTGATGCCACGGTCATTGAAGATCGCCTGTGTCGTCACCACCGGACGCTTTTCACCGAGCTCGGTGACGGCCTTGGTAAAGTGCTTCGGATCGGTGCTGGTATCAGTCATGTTTGTGTTTTAACAGATATCTAGTTGCTTCAACACCCAATCGATGACCGCGTTGTCAAGGCAGAGTTCCAGGTGGCCCAGACCGTCGAATACCGTGACCGGAACCCCTGGCAACACCTGTTTGCGCTGCGGATAAACGATATTGTCCTGCGGGCTCAAGGCAATACGCATCAGGCCGCCCGTGGCCGCGCTCTCGCTGGTCGCCAGCTCTTGCAGCCAGGCACTGCGCCAGTCCATCTGTTTGCCGTTGGGCGTAGGCGTGAGGTGTGGCATTTGCGTACCCGCGTGCGGCGTGCCCAGGGTGATGACCCGCGCCACACGGGCACTGCCGTGGGCGCGCATCCAGGCCCGGATCACCAGCCCGCCCATGCTGTGGCCGACCAGGGCGACTTTTTGAGCCCCGGTCTGGCGGCACAGTTGCTCCACGGCGTCATCAACCAGCGGCGCATAGTGGTCGATCGAGGTGAATAACGGCTCCAGGTCAAGCGCCAGCACCGGGTGCCCGGCGCGGCGCAGTTGATCGGCCATGGCATCCCAGACCCGGTGGTTGCACAGGTAACCATGCACCAGCAGCACCGGCAGGCGCTGCGGAGTTCCGATGGCGGCTTGTACCGCCGGCCGGGCCTTGGCCCAAGGCATTTGCAGCAGGTACATCCGCAGCGCGGTCAATATTTCACCCACCAGTGAGCGCCACCACAAGGCCGGGGCGCCGCGCGCGCGCGACTTGACGGCGCTCGTCAGGACCGACAGTTTGATCGTCACCACGGGCAGCAGCAGGGCCGTGAGCAGCACCAGCCAGGAGCCGGCGCCGATCTGGCTGGCAATCAGCCAGCCGAGCAGGGCGCCGGCCAGCATCTGACTCAGCAACAGGCGGCGCAGCAGGCGTGACAGCATGGGAGTGCTCCAGATTTTTGGATGACGACAAAATGGACTTGACTGTGCTGAATGTTAATAGACTGACTAATCGACTTGGCCATGGCTGCGCAAGTTGTTGGGCAACAGGGCTACTCGCGGGTGCGATTCAAACTGATGTGGCGTGTTCTTCTGGTTTTCTATTGCTCGGGGGTTCTTCCCCCACTCTCCCCAACCCTCTCGCCCCGCCGGGCGAGAGGGAGCTAACTGCCACATTGGGTTTCGTGTTTGAAGGGATGAAGTATCCGCGCCGCATTGAGTGAGGAACCGGGGTAGGGTGGGCAAAGCGCAGCGTGCCCACCGGTGTCAGCCACCACGGCAGTGACCAGGCGAGTGGTACACCCTGGAATGTGCGTCCGTGGGCACGCTGCGCTTTGCCCACCCTACGAACTACCA
>JAKFXU010000244.1 GCA_021731215.1 Rhodoferax sp. | reverse complement strand
GAGCACCACCAGCGCCTTGACGGTCTCGCCGCGGTGCGCATCTTCCACCGAGACGACGCAGGCCTCGTGAATGGCGGGGTGCTCGTACATCGCACTTTCCACCTCGGCCGGCCAGACCTTGAAGCCCGACGCATTGATCATGCGTTTGAGCCGGTCACGCATGAAAAAGTAGCCTTCCTCGTCCACGTAGGCCAGGTCGCCGGTGCGAAAGAAGCGCTTGCCATCGATCTCGATGAACGCGCTGCGGTCGGCCTCCTCGTTGCGCCAATAGCCGGGCATGACCTGGGCGCCGTGGGTCACCAGCTCGCCCACTTCGCCCTGCGGGAGCTCCTGCAACGTTTCGGGATCAACGATGCGCGAGTCCACGCCCTGCGTGGGCATGCCCAGGCACTGGCGCTTGCCACGCGAGAGCGGGCTGGCGTGCAGAAACGCCGCGGTTTCCGAGAGACCATAGGCCTCGTTGTAAACCAGGCCAAAGCGCTCGGCCAGCATGGTGGCCACGGCCTCCGGCATGGCGGCGCCGCCGCCTGACAGCAGGCACAGGCTGGACAGGTCGCGCTGCAACGCTTCTGGTTGTGCAAAGAAATCGATCACCATGGCCGGCGGTGCCGTCCAGGCCGTGACCCGGTGGCGCTCAATCAGTTGCAGTGCCACCACCGGGTTCCAGCGCGGCATCATGACGATGGTGGCGCCCAGCGTGATGGGCACGTTCATGCCGTTTTGCATGCCCAGCATGTGAAACAGCGGCGCCACGCAGAGAAACACCGACTCGACGTTGAGGTTCTTCCACAGTTGCGAGGCAACATTGGACGCCAGCACGGTGGCATGGGTGTGGATGCAGCCTTTGGGGTGGCCGGTGGTGCCCGAGGTATAGGGCAGCACGGCCAGATCGCCGGGCACGCCGCAGTCGGCATCGGGCGTCAGTTGCTGTGCCAGGGCGTATTCAAAACTGTGACAGGCTGCGTCGGGCAAGGGCTGACGAACCGCAAGCACCCAATCCGGCACGTCATCGGTCCTGTGCGCCGGCAAGCCGTCGCTGTAGGCATGGACCACCACGGCTTCCAGGCCGCCCGCCTGATGGGGCGCCATGCAGTCCATCAGCCGCGGCAACAAGTCCTGCGCGACGAAGGCCACGCGCGCGCCGCTGTCAGCCATGTAGTAGCGAATCTCGGGCGTGGTGCTCATCGGGTTGACAGGCACCACGGCGGCACCTGCCCGCAGAACCGCGTAATAGGCAATCACGAACTGCGGGCAGTTCTGGCTCATGAGCAGCACGCGGTCGCCGCGCTGCACGCCGAGGTGCTGCTGGAGATAGGCCGCCATGGCATCCACTTTGAACTTCAGGTCCGCATAGGTCAGCACCGCACCGCAGTACAGAACCGCGGGCTTGTCCGGGTAGCGCTGCGCCGCCACGTCCAGAAAATGGATGAGTGTGACCGCGGGCACCCGAACGTCGTACGGGATGCCTTTGGGCCAGAATCGATGATGCAGGGCTGGCATGGGTGGGGTCTCTGGTGTTGTTGCTATAGCGCGGATCGTGCGGCGCAAAATGTCACGTCAACGGTCCATGGCACGGGCGATGATTTCCTTCATGACCTCGTTGGCACCGCCATAAATCTTGCTCACGCGCACATCGGCATACAGACGCGCGATCGGATATTCCATCATGTAGCCATAGCCGCCAAACAGCTGCAGGCACTCGTCCACGATGCGGCAGCTGGTGTCGGTGGTCCACCATTTCGCCATCGCAGCGGTGGGCACATCGAGCTCGCCGCGCAGCAGGCGCGCGATGCAGTCGTCGACAAAACTGCGCGCCACGCTCGCCTGGGTCAGGCACTCGGCCAGCTTGAACCGGGTGTTTTGCAGCGCCATCAGCGGCTTGCCAAACACCTCACGCTGGCGCACGTAGGCGGTGGTTTCCCCAATGGCGCGGTGCATGGTGGCCACTGCGCCGACGGCAATCAGCAGTCGTTCCTGCGGCAATTGCTGCATCAGCTGGGCAAAGCCCTTGCCTTCTTCGCCGCCGAGCAGGTTGTCCGCCGGCACGCGCATCGTGTCAAAAAACAACTCGACGGCGTCCAGTGACTTTTGCCCCAGCTTGTCCAGCAAACGACCCCGGCGAAAACCCGGCAAGCCATCGGTCTCGATCATCACCAGGGAAACACCCTTGGCGCCAACGGCCACACCGGTCTTGACGGCAACACAAATCAGGTTGGCGTGGTGGCCATTGGTGATGAAGGTCTTGGAGCCATTGATCACATACGCGTCATCCTCACGCACGGCGCTGGTTTTGATGCGCTGCAGATCGGTCCCGGCGCCAGGCTCGCTCATGGCAATGGCGGCCACCAACTCCCCCGTGGCCATGCGCGGCAGCCAGCGCCGCTTCTGCGCCTCGCTGCCGTAGGCCAGGATGTAGTGCGCCACGATGCCGCTGTGCACGTTGTTGCTGAAGGCCGCCACCATGGCGCCGGCCTGCTCTTCACAGATGACGGCCTCGTGCAGGAAACTGCCACCGCCACCGCCGTATTCCTCGGGAATGCTGGCGCAGAGCAGCCCGGCTTGCCCTGCCTTGGTCCAGATCTCGCGGTCGGCATGGTGCTGCGCGACCCAGCGCGCCTCATGGGGCACGCATTCGCGCTCGAAGAACTTGCGCGCGGTGTCGCGCAGCATCTCCAGGTCGGCGTCCATCCACGGGCGTCTGGCTTGGTTCATGGGCGACCACCGCCGCAGACCAGCACCTGCCCGCTCACATAGTTGGACTCGGGGATGCAGAACAAATAGACCGCGCCTGCCGCCTCTTCGGGCGTGCCGCCGCGCCCCAGTGGGATGAGTGCCTCGGCGTTCTTGAGTACCTGCGGGTTCACGCCCACCTTGATTTGCTGGCCGGCGATGTCGATCTTCGCATCCGCGTCGGCGGCGGATTCGGTCAAGCGCGTCATGATCAGGCCGAAGGCCACGCTGTTGACGTTGACCTTGTAGCGGCCCCATTCTTTCGCCATCGCCTTGGTCAGACCATTGATGCCGGCCTTGGCGGCGGCGTAGTTGGCCTGGCCGGCGTTGCCGTAAACACCCGAGGTGGACGAGATGTTGACCACTTTGCGAAACACCGTTTGACCGGCTTGCGCCTCTTTCCTGGCCGCATCCCGGATGAAGCCGGAAGCCGCGCGCAGGATGCGAAACGGTGCGGTGAGGTGCACCGCCAGCATGGCTTCCCACTGCTCGTCGCTCATCTTCTGCACCACGTTGTCCCAGGTGTAGCCGGCGTTATTGACAATGATGTCAATGCCGCCAAAGCTGTCCAGCGCCTGCTTGACAAAACGTTCTCCAAAGTCGGCGTCGGTGACGCTGCCGATACAGGCCACGGCCTGACCGCCACCTGCCACGATGTCGGCCACGGTCTCATTGGCGGGTGCCGCGTCCAGGTCATTGATCACGACACGGGCGCCCTCGCTGGCGAGTTTGAGGGCGATTTGACGGCCGATGCCGCGTCCGGAGCCGGAGATGAGGGCGACCTTGCCTTCGAGTTTTCGGATCATTTTATTTTCCTTGTGGAGAAGTTAGGGCAGCGCAATCAGCGCTTCGCCCGTGAGTTTCACCAGGCCATTCTGGTTGGCCGTGACCAATTCCACCCGCACACAACGCTCACCGTTGCGCTCCAGCTTTTCGACGACCTTGCCGGCGCAGGTGATGCGCTCCCCAACGTGGGTGATGGCGGCAAAACGCACGCTGTAGTCCCGCAGCGCGGTCTGCGGCGCCCAGCCGGTCAATACATGACCCAGCCACGCCATGGACAACATGCCATGGGCAAAGACATCGGGCATGCCGGAGGCTTTGGCAAAGTCAATATCGACATGGATCGGGTTGTGATCGCCCGAGGCACCGCAGTACAAGGCCAGCGCCAGACGCGAAATCGGGGGGGTCTCGAATGGGGGCAGGCTGTCGCCGACCTGGATGGAGTGAAAATTTGGTGGCGTGGTCATGGTTGGCCTTTCGTCGCGTTGCGGACAACGGTGACGCAACGCAACTCCGCCACCAGTTCGTCGCGCTGGTTGGTCACGCTGGTCTTGCGTTCTACAAATTCGAGCGCTCCGCCCTTCTTGTCATAAATGTCATGGATGCGCTGCGCGAAGGTCAGCGTGTCGCCCGCGTAGGCCATGGCGTGGTAGGTGAACGCCTGCTCGCCGTGCAGCAGGCTGCGGTAATCCATCCCCAGAAGGTTGCGAATGGCGGCCGGATCAGGTGACTCCATCTCCAGGCAAAACAAAAAGGTGGGCGGCACCGGCAGACCCGGATGGCCTGCCGCACGGGCCGCAGCCTCGTCGCTGTAGAGGGGATCGGTCTGGCCGGTGGCCTTGGCAAAAAAGCGCAGGCGCCCCGCCTCCACCACCGCGCTGAACGCCGGCAGGGTGTGGCCAATAAAACGTTTGTCAATCATGGGTCCAGCGCCTCAAACTGCCTGGTACAGGGTGACCACGCAGGCGCCGCCCAGGCCCAGGTTGTGTTGCAGGGCCATCCGGGCACCTTCCACCTGACGCTGGTCGGCCTGCCCGCGCAGTTGCCACACCAGTTCGGCACATTGCGCCAGGCCCGTGGCGCCCAGCGGGTGCCCCTTGGAGAGCAGGCCACCGGACGGATTGGTGACGATGCGCCCGCCGTAGGTGTTGTCCCCGTCCAGAATGAATTTTTCGGCCGTGCCGGGCGGCGTGAGGCCCAGAGCCTCATAGGTGATGAGTTCGTTGGCAGTGAAGCAGTCGTGCAGTTCCACCACGTCGAGGTCCTCGGGGCCGATGCTCGCCGCCTCGTATACCTGGCTGGCCGCGGCGGCGCTCATGTCGTAACCTACCACCTTGCGCATGTCATCGGTCTCAAATGTGCTGGACGTGTCGGTTGTCATGGCCTGGGCCGCAATCACGACCCGCATGTCCAGGTTGTGCTTTTTGGCAAAGTCGGCCGAACACACAATGGCCGCAGCGGCACCGCAGGTGGGCGGGCAGCACTGGTACCGGGTCAGCGGATCAAACACGGCGGGCGACGCCATCACCTCGTCCAGCGTCAGGGTCTGGCGAAAGACCGCCAGCGGGTTGCGCGCGGCATGCTGGCGGGCCTTGACCGAAATCCGGCCGAAGGTGTCAGGGCGGATGCCGTACTGCTTGATGTAGTCGCGGCCGGCACCGCCGAAAAACTGCGCCGCCCGGGGTGTGCCGGGGAGGTAGCCCTGGTGCGCCGTCATCACTTCTGCGAAGCGCGTCATGGGTGAGGGGCGATCGTCGTAGGCGCCCTTCAGCGCGCCCGGCACCATCTGGTCAAAGCCCAGCGCAATCGTGCACTCGACCATGCCACTCTCCACCGCCTGGCGCGCCAGAAACAGGGCGCTCGATCCGGTAGAGCAGTTGTTGTTGAGATTGAACACCGGAATGCCGGTGAAGCCGACGCCGTAAATGGCCGCCTGACCGGAAGTGGAGTCACCATACACATAGCCCACATAGGCCTGCTGAACATCTGCGTAGTCCACACCCGCGTCGTCGAGCGCGAGCTTCGCGGCGCGGGCACCCATGACGGTGTAGGGGTCGCTGGCGCCCGGTTTGGTGAAGGGAATCATGCCCACGCCGACAACGTGAACGGGTCTTTGCATACGGGTCATATCTGCTCCTGATTGCTGTGTTGAGTTGCATGCAAGTTTGGGCTCAATGAAGCGTCGTATCAATAACCAAGCGCACCAAAATGATTGGCAAAAAAGATCAAATGACGCGTTCAGCCGACCGGCTGGCTGTCCCCACGCCGGGGCGGCCACAGCCCAGTGCATCGGACCTCGCTCGCGATGACCAGAACAGCAAAAACAGGCTGGAGAAATATCAGGGCGTCGTCTGGGCAGGGACGCCCGACAGGTGCGACTTGCGATAGGCGCCCGGCGAGACGCCGGTCCAGCCCTTGAAGGCACGGTGAAAGGTACTGGCTTCCGAGAAACCGAGCCGGTTGGCAATGTCGAGCAGCGTCAGTTCGGGCTGGCCGAGGTACTCAATGGCCACATCACGGCGCAGATCGTCCTTGATCGACTGGTAACCCTGCCCTTCGTCGCGTAAGCGGCGGCGCAGCGTCTGCGGCGTCATGGTCAACGACTGCCCCACCACCTCCAGCGACGGCAACTCCCCGGCCAGAGAGCGCCGCAACAGGCGGCGGATGCGCTCCGTCAGGCTGGTCTGGTCCCGGTACTTGACCAGCAGACTGGCGGGTGCCTGCCGCAGGAATTCGACCAGGCTTTGGGGGGTTTGCACCACCGGCAAATCCAGCCAGCGCGCCTCAAAACGGAAACCGATCCAGTTGCGCTCGTAATGCACGGGCGCCTGGAACAGGCGTTCGGCATCAGAGGCGTAGCGCGCAACGCCTTCCGGGTAGACAACGTCCAGCAGCGGAATGCGGCGCGCCACCAGCCAGGAAGCCAGACCATAAGAAAAAAAACAGAAGGAGCGCTCGGCATAGGCCAGCTTTTGATCGCGTTCGCCAGTTGATACCAGCCGAACGGACACGACGCCCCGGTCCACCACCAGGCGGGGCACAAAATCGTCCAGCATCAGGTGATAGAACTGAAACCCGATGCTCAATGCATCGCCCAGCGTGCGGCAATGCACCAGCAGACGACACGACTGCACGAAGCTGCCCAACCTGAGCGGGCGGCTGCACAGGCCCCAGAGTTCGTCGCGGGTCACGCGACGCAACACGAGGATCAGCGCGGCGTACTGTCCCTGCGTTACGCGTGACAGCGGCGAGTCGAGCAAGGCCGGTGAAATTTCTGCGCGACGCAGAATGGCGTTGACATCCAGCCCGCGCTGAACCACCCCCTGCAGGATCTGGATGACCTGCGCGATGGGAACTGTGTGGTGGGTAATGGGCGCCGACATCAGGCCAGTTTAGTGTGTAAGCGCACGCAGTGAGTGGCCCACGGCCGACTCGACTCAGGCGACTGCACCTTGCTTAAGCAGGACGTCCACCTCGCCCGCGGTGTAGCCCACCTGGCGCAGGATCTCGCCCGTGTGTTGCCCCTGCTCAGGGGCGGGGTGTCGCACCGCAAACCTGAAACCGGTCATTTTTACCGGACAGGCCAATTGCACAAACGGCTGGCCGGACCCGGTGTTGCCAGGCACCACCATCTCACGCGCCAGAAACTGCTCGTTTTCAAGTGTCTCTTGCAGCTTGAGCACGGGGGTGACGCAGCAGTCGGAGCCGCGCAACTTGTCAACCCAATAGGCCAGCGGCCGGGCGCCAATCAGGGCCGTGAGCTCGGCGCGCACCCACTGGGCCTGCGCCGGCGCCAGCGGGTGATGCTGCGCCTTGAGGTCGGCGCGCTCGATCAGCTCGCAAAAACTGTCCCAGAATTTTTTCTCCAGCGCGCCGACGGCAACGAAGCGGGCGTCGGCGGTCGCGTACATCGAATAACAGGGCAAGGCACCGGTGAGCTTGTCAGCGCCGGCGGGGCGGGTCTGGCCGTGCGCGTTGAGCGCCGCCAGCGGCACCACCGCATGCGCCAGCAGGCCGTCGGCAATCGACACGTCCACATGGCGACCCAGGCCGGTGCGCGCGGCGTCGAACAGCGCGGCCAGGATGCCCATGACCGCCGTCATGGTGCCGCCCAGCAGGTCGGCCACCGGCACATTGGACAGGGCCAGCGCCTGGGCATGGCTGCCCATCTGGTCGGCCACGCCGGCGAACGCGCTGTAGTTGACGTCGTGGCCCGGGGCGTCCCGGTAGGGGCCGGTCTGGCCGTAGCCACTCAGGCTGCAGTAAACAATGCGTGGATTGACCTGCTGAACCACCGCATAGCCAACGCCGAGCCGGTCCATCACACCCGGGCGAAAACCCTCCACCAGCACATCGGCCTGTTCACACAGACGCAGCAGCACGGCCACCCCGCTGGGCTGCTTGAGGTCGATGCGAATGGCACGCTTGTTCCGGTTCACCAGGGTGCGCACCGCCTCTGCGGCATAGTCACCGGCCCCGGTGTCCTCCACCTTGATCACATCCGCACCCAAATCGCCGAGATGCAAGGTACACATGGGACCCGGCAACAGTCGGGTAAGGTCCAGTACACGCACGCCCTGAAGTGGCGCGTTGCCCGCCTGCGGGGCGATGGTTGGGATGTGAGTGGGCTCAGACATAAGCGGCTTTCGTGGAATGGGCGCAAGTCTAGGCAGGTCGCGCCCTGACAACAATGGCCAAAGCGTTCAATTCAATTGACCAGAACGTTCAGATGAGGGATCAATCTCCGATGACGTGCGGACCGGACGGTGACACATTGACCTCTCTCAATGACCGGCTTGGTGCCATACGCAATATTCCAATCTTTGGGACCATCAGGACTCACAAGCCCTGATGGTCCCCATGCACAACCCAAGTACCCAGCCTCAAATTGCCCTGCAACAACTGCGCAATCTGCTCAGTCAGGGAGCACCCAGGCACTGCGTGCTGGCCAACGCTGGCTATCGGATCGACTACGCGTTTCGTCAGGGATTGACCGATCTTGGCCTGTCCTACGTGGTTGGCATCACCTCTGCGGTGCTTGTCTGGCCCCCGGGTGTGGCGCCGCTACCGCCCAAACCTTACAGTGGCATGGGCCGCCCGCCGGTAATGCCACGGCGTACCGCCAAACGCCAGCCGGTCAACGTCAAGCCCCGAGCAATGGCTTCTCATCGAGTGGCCTGCAGATCAGGCTGAGCCTGAAAAATACTATCTATCCACGCTGCCAGAGACAAGCGCACTGAACGATCTGGTGCGCGCCGCGCACATGCGTTGGCGCATCGAGCGCGATTACCAGGACTTGAAGCAGGATCTGGGGCTGGGTCACTATGAGGGCCGGGGCTGGCGGGGCTTTCATCATCATGCCAGCCTGAGTATTGCGGCGTACGGCTTCTTGGTGGCGCAGCGACTCAAGGCTGGCGGCGATGCCGCCAGCGGTAAAAAAAACTTCATCGAACGCCAAGTACCTTGCGTTCCCAAGGATTACGTCCCTCGGGGCACCCCAACGCGCGCAGCGTCACGTGGCCGACTCCATCACGACGCTGCGCCTCCAACTGGGTATCGCACTCGCAAGAGTCCTGGGACACTGCCCGCATTGCAACTCAATAAATCTGCGTCTACATTTGTAAACAAGCAGTGTTGCCGCCGACTTCAATTGCCAGGAACCGCCACCCCGGCCAGCGGCAGCTCCAGCAAAAACTCGGCGCCGCCGTCAGGATGGTTGCGCACGCTCAAGGCGCCGCCGTGCTGCTCCACGATGCCGTAGCTGATCGACAGGCCCAGGCCGGTGCCTTTGCCCACCGGCTTGGTGGTGAAGAAGGGATCGAAAATGTGCGACAGGTGTTCCGGTGCAATGCCGGGGCCGTTGTCACGCAGGCGCAACTGCAGGCGCGTGCTGTCCACCTCAATGGCTATCCACACCACTGAGTGGGAGCGGCCAACACCGCTGGCCGCGTCCAGCGCGTTTTGCAGCAGGTTCATCAGCACCTGCTGCAACTGGCCCGCGCTGCCGGTCACGGTGCAGGGCGGTCCCGGCTGCCACTGCACCTCGAAGCTGGGGGCGGCACCCTTGCGCACCCAGTGGATGGCGCGCTCCACTACTTCGTTCAAGTTGACCGGCGTGCGCGCCTCCGGGTCCATGGCGGAGAAACGTTTGAGGCCATTGACGATGTCGGCGGTGCGCTGCGCGCCTTCGAGCGTGCCTTCGATCAGCGAGGGCAGGTCGCCCAGCAGGTGTTCGATGCGCAACTTGGCACGCAGCGCCTGCAACTGCGCTGGCGTCTCGCCGCCATGGATGGCCGCCAGGTAGCGGCGCAGACGCTCGCAGTAGCGGCTCAGCGCGTGCACGTTGCCCAGCACAAAGCTGATCGGGTTGTTGAGCTCGTGCGCGACACCGGCCACCAGGCGTCCCAGCGAGGCCATTTTTTCAGAATGCAGCAGTTGCTGCTGCGCGCGCTTGAGCGCTTCGTGCGCGCCCCGCAATTCCTGGTAGGCGCGCTTGATCTCGGCCGTGGGCCGGGCCACGAACACGGTGCCGACACGGCGCCCGCTGGCGGCCACGCGCGGCGTGCAGTTGGCATCCACCGGCACGCTCTGGCGCTGGGCGTCGAGCAGGTTGAGTTCCAGCCCCTCGCCGCGGCGCGGCGGGTTGGTGTTGTCCAGCACGGCGCGCGCGCGCGCTGTACTCTGGCTATCGGCCAGCAGGTCATAAATCGAGGTGCCGCGCAGCTCGGCGTCGCTGTGGCCCACCAGTTCGCACAGGGCGGCATTGGTCTCTTCGATCACGCCGCGCTCATCGCACACCAGCAGCACATCCGACATGGCCGAGAGCACGCTGAAGATGAATTGCTGCGACTGCTCCAGCTCGGTGTTTTTCTTCTCCAGCTCGATCTCGTCATGGATCAACTGCGAGTACACCTCGTCCATTTTATGGATTACGTCCAGCCAGGTCGATTCGTCCACGCCTTCCAGGGGGCCGCGCGGCAGCAGGCTTTCCAGGCCCTGGTGGCGCGGCGATGGGGTGCCGGTGGGGGATGGTTGAACCATGGGCTGTCAAGGCCTGGTCGTCAATGCACGGTACACACCATGCAGGGGTCAAACGAGCGCACGATGTGCTGCACCGCCACCGGTGTGGTCTCGCCGCTTTGCACCGGCGCGCCCACCAGCGCCTGCTCCAGCGCGCCGGGCGTGCCGGCGCCGTCGCGCGGCGAAAAGTTCCAGGTGGTGGGCGCCACGATCTGGTAGTTGGCAATGCGGCCGCGGCTGGCCACCACCCAGTGGCCCAGGCTGCCGCGCGCGGCCTCGCTCAGGCCCACGCCAATACCTTCGGTGAAGGCCGGCGTCGGCACGCAGTAGGCCTCGCCCGGGCGCAGTTGCTGCAGCCAGCGCTCCATCATCGGCAGCACGCGCGCCAGTTCCAGCAGGCGCGCCAGCACCCGCGTGTAAACGGTGCCGCCATGGCGGCCCACGGCGTCGCGCACCAGCGGATTGGCCGCGGCCAGTTGGCGTGCAATGGCACCGGTCTCGATCACCTCGCCGGCCAGGCGCGGGGCCTTGTTCCAGGTGTAGGCAGCGGCCTTGCTGGCGTCGGGCAGCGTGATGCCTTCAAGCGGATGGCGTGGCCCGGCAGCGTCCGACAGCCAGGCGTGGCTGGCGTCCTCCCGGATGCCGCGCTCATCCACGGCGGATAAGGCACCGCTGCCTGCATTCCACACGCCATCCGCCAGCTCGAAGCCGCCTTGGGGCTGCGGGTAAGCGCCAAAACTCAGGTAGCGGCCCGGCCCCGACCCCAGGCGCGCCAGCGCGCAGTCTTGCACCATGCTCAAAAACAGGCGGAAATCGCCGCCCCAGGGATCCTGCGCATGCCAGGCCCACAGCGCCGCTTCGCTGGCCAGCGCGCTGATTTGCTCCAGCGGCGCCGCAAACAACTGGCGTTCCAGAAAGCCCCGGAATTCGCGCAGTTGGGCCAGCAGGCGGATGCGCTCGGCCGGCCCAACCGGGCGCGACGAGCCGCCCGGCTCGATGCTCTGCGTATGCGGCCACTTGCCGGCCAGCGTACCCAAGAGCGTGAACCAGCGCTGGCGCGCCGCTATGGCCAAGCGCGTGTGCTCACCGGTCTGCGCGGCGAAACGGCGCAGCGCCTCGCCATGCCAGGGCTGCTGCGCGTAGACAGCGCGCGTGAAGTCGGGCATGAAAAACAGGTAGAAATGGGTCAGGTGGTCGGCCAGGTTCTCGGTCGCCAGCATCACGTTGGTGGCGTGCTGGCCATTGGGCGGCATCGCGATGGCGCCCAGGCTGGCCAGTGCCCGCGCGCAAGCGACCGACTGCGACACCGAGCAGATGCCGCAGATGCGCGGCACATAGACCAGCGCGTCCTGCGGCTTCTTGCCTTGCAAAATCTGCTCGAAACCCCGGAACATCGGTGCATTGACGTGCGCCGCTGTGACGCGCCCGCCCTCGATGTCGAGGCTGACTTCGAGGTCGCCTTCGACACGGTTGAACAGGCCGACGAGCAAACGGGTCATATCAGCGCCCGCCGGGCCGCCCCAAGGGCGCTGAGCGCCCCCTCGGGGGGCAGCGAACGAAGTCAGCGTGGGGGCGTTTCATGGCCGGAATTTATTTCAAGCGGGTCTTGCGCGCCACCGGCGCCACCACCAGGTGGTCGGCCATGGCATTGAGCTTGACGCGCCGCGGCGTGGCAGATTTGGACAGCGAGGCCAGCGCCACGAACCAGGCCTTGGGCATGTCGGTGGGCAGGCCGATCGGAATGCCGGCAATCTTGGGCGTCTCGTGAAACGGGTGGCCCGGCTCCTGGAAGCCGGGCTCGGTGCAGGCGATGCAGGCGTAGCCGCCGCGCGTGCAGGAGCCCTCGCCGTTCCAGAGCCGGATATTGCAGTCGGCGTGCACCTGCGTGCCCTTGCAGCCCATGTGCTCCATCAGGCAGCCCAGATCGGACGGTTTATGCGCGCTGGCCTTGTACTCGTAGTACTCGTTGCGGGTGCAGCCGTGGTGCACCAGCTGGTCGGCGTAACAACGCGGGCGCGCCAGCGTGTCGAGATCGGCCGCCAGCAAGGATCCGCCGGCCAGCGCCATCAGGCTGTCGAGCACCCAGTTGGGGTGCGTCGGGCAACCGGCGATGTTGATCACCGGCAAGCCGCTGGCCGAGCGG
>JAKFXU010000388.1 GCA_021731215.1 Rhodoferax sp. | reverse complement strand
ACCACGCCGGCCACGCACCAGACGATGACCCAGATGCGGTTAAGCGGAATGCCGATGCTTTGCGCCGCCTGGTGATCGTCGGCCACGGCGCGCAGCGCGCGCCCGGTGGTGGTTTTCTGGAAAAACACACTCAACAGAATCACCAGCACGGCGGCAATCAGGGCGGCATACAGGTCTTCCTTGTTGATCAGCAGGCCGCCCGCAAAAATGCCGTCAAACGCAAAGATCGGCTCCTTGGGCATGCCAATGTCAATCTTGTAAATGGCGCTGCCAAAAATGGTCTGACCCATGCCATCCAGAAAGTAGCCAATGCCCAAGGTCGCCATCAACAAGGTGGTGCCCTCCTGATTGACCAGATGGCGCAACACCAGGCGCTCGATCAACCAGGCCACCACAAACATGATCATGCCAGCAGCCAGAAAGGCGAGCACGTTGGCGGCAATCGGGTTGGTGACGCCGATCAAACCCGGGATCCACTCGGCAATACGGGCCATCGCCAGCGCCGCGAACAGCACCATGGCGCCCTGCGCAAAGTTGAACACGCCGGACGCCTTGTAGATCAGCACAAAGCCCAGCGCCACCAGCGAATACAGCATGCCGGCCATCAGGCCGCCGAGCAGTGTTTCAAGAAAAAATGCCATCTTGCTTTTCCTTAATGCGACGTGCCCAGATAGGCGCTGATCACTTCTTCGTTGTTGCGTACTTCGTCGGGCGTGCCGTCGCCGATCTTCTTGCCGTAGTCCAGCACCACGACACGGTCTGAAATATCCATCACCACGCTCATGTCATGCTCGATCAAGACCACGGTGGTGCCGAACTCTTCATTGACGTCGAGCACAAAGCGGCACATGTCCTGCTTTTCTTCCACGTTCATGCCGGCCATCGGTTCGTCCAGCAGCAGCACTTGCGGCTCCATCGCCAGTGCGCGGCCCAGGTCAACGCGTTTTTGCAGACCGTAGGGCAACTGGCCGACCGGGGTTTTGCGGAAAGCCTGAATTTCCAGAAAGTCGATGATGTGTTCCACTTTTTCGCGGTGCAATTCCTCTTCGCGCTGGGCTGGGCCAATGCGCAGCGCCTGCCAGAACAGATTGCTTTTGATCTTGAGATTGCGCCCGGTCATGATGTTGTCGATCACGCTCATGCCCTTGAACAGCGCCAGGTTCTGGAAGGTGCGCGCTATGCCCATGGAGGCCACCTGATGACTGTCCATGTGGCTGAAGGTCTGGTTGCGGAAGGTGATGGAGCCTTTTTGCGGCGTGTAGACCCCGTTGATGCAGTTGAGCATGGAGCTCTTGCCGGCGCCGTTGGGGCCGATGATGGCGCGCACCTCATGCTCGCGCACGTCGAAGGAAATGTCGGCCAGCGCCTTGACGCCGCCAAAACTGAGGGAGATGTTCTTGACGTCAAGAATGACGTCGCCAATTTGTTTTGTCGCCATGATGGTTCTGTGTGGGTTCAGGCCGCGGCCTTGATGGGCGCAAAGGTCTTGGCATCGTCGATTCTGAGCGTCGCGCTGACGCTGCCGCTGCGGCCATCCTCGAACTTGACCACGGTTTCGATGAACTGCGAGGTTTTGCCGCCATACAGGGCGCCGATCAGCGCATCGTATTTTTCAGCGATGAAACCGCGGCGCACCTTGTTGGTCCGGGTCAACTCGCCGTCGTCGGCATCGAGCTCCTTGTGCAGCACCAGGAAGCGGCTGACTTGCGAGCCGGCCAGCAGCGTATCGACGCTGAGGTCGGCATTGACTTTTTCGACACACTCCTTGATCAGTTGGTAGACCTCGGGTTTTTGCGCCAGATCGGTGTAGCCGGCATAGGGCAGGTTGCGCCGTTCGGCCCAGTTGCCGACCGCGTCGAAATCGATGTTGATCATGACGCAGACTTTTTCACGGCCATCGCCGTAGGCCACCACTTCCTTGATGTGCGGGAAGAACTTGAGTTTGTTCTCCACATACTTGGGCGCGAACATGGCGCCGTCATTGGCGCCACCCTTGATGCGGCCGACGTCCTTGACGCGGTCGATGATTTTGAGGTGGCCGTGCGCATCGATGAAGCCGGCATCGCTGGTGTGGTACCAGCCGTCAAGGGTGAGCACCTCGGCGGTGGCGGCCGGGTTTTTGAAATATTCCTTGAGCAAACCCGGTGACTTGACCAGAATCTCGCCGTTGTCGGCGACCTTGATCTCGACACCGGCGCAGGGCACGCCGACGGTATCGGCGCGGGCTTCGTGGTCGGGCTGCAGACAGACAAACACGGCGGTCTCGGTTGAACCGTAGAGCTGCTTGAGGTTGATGCCGATGGAGCGGTAGAACGTGAACAGATCCGGGCCAATTGCCTCACCCGCCGTGTAGGCCACGCGCACGCGGCTCATGCCGAGGTTGTTGCGCAGCGGGCCGTACACCATCAGGTTGCCCAAGCCATACAGCAGGCCGTCGACAAAACCGAGCGGCTTGCCATCCATTTTGGTTGGTCCGACCCGTTGCGCCACGCTCATGAAATAGTGGAACATGCCACGCTTGAGCGCGCCGGCGTCTTCCATGCGGATCATGACGCTGGTGAGCAGCCCTTCAAACACGCGCGGCGGTGCAAAATAGTAAGTTGGGCCGACTTCCTTCAGGTCGATGGTGACGGTGGCGGCCGACTCGGGGCAATTCACCACGTAGCCGCAGGCCAGCCACTGCGCATAGCTGAAAATGTTCTGGCCAATCCAGGCCGGCGGCAGGTAGGCCAATACCTCCTCGGCGTGGGTCAGCTTGTCAAAATCAGCGCCGGCCTTGGCCCGGTTCAGCAGCGAGTTGTGGGTGTGCACCACGCCCTTGGGGTTGCCGGTGGTGCCGGAGGTGAAGAACATGGCGGCCACGTCATCGGGCTTGGTCTGGTTCACCTCGGTTTTCAGGAAGTCAAGGTGCTGGGCGGCAAACGCTGCGCCAGCTCCGATTAGCTCATCGAGCGAGCCCAGACCCGGTTCGTCGTAATTGCGCAGGCCGCGCGGATCGTCAAAGTAGATGTGCGCCAGTTGCGGGCACTGCTCACGAATCTCCAGCAGCTTGTCGACCTGTTCCTGATCTTCGGCAAAGGCGAAACGCACCTCGGCGTTGTTGATCGGGAACACACACTCCAGCGCGGCGGCGTCCTGGTACAGGGGGATCGGAACCGCACCGAGCGACTGCACCGCCAGCATGGTGGCATACAGGCGGGGCCGGTTGGCACCGACCACCACCATGTGCTCATTGCGGCGCAAGCCGGCCTGGTGCAGGCCGCAGGCCAGTTGCTCCACCAGAGCGGCCAGATCGGCCCAGGATAGCGCCTGCCAGATGCCGTACTCTTTTTCCCGCATGGCGGCTTCAGTCGGCCGCTGCGCGGCGTGGTTTAAAAGAAGCTGAGGAAAAGTGGTCTGCATCCCGATACCTTGTCTTCAAATGGAAGCAACCTGAACAAAAGCCGTCCGGTTGCTCGAATGAGCCGAATGATAGACATTGATTTGACGCCGGGTTGTCGTTTGGACGACAATTAAAACTTTTCTCGGTAAGTGTTTTCCCTGTACTTTCATCAGCCTTACAGTGTCACATGGCCCTCATGACCACCGATAACTCACTGCACCAGCGGCGTCGCCCCCTGACCGCGGCCGAACTCGACGCCATTGCGTGGCTGCGCCTGCTCGCCCCCCATGAACGTGAGCGTGCGGTGGATGACCTGAAAATCGCCGACGCCAGTCCCGGCGACTATGTGTGCCGCACCGGTCGCCCCGTCACTTACTGGTTTGGCGTGGTGGCCGGCCTGCTCAAGATGAGCAGTGACAACGCCGAGGGCCATACCATGACCTTCACCGGTGTGCCTCCGGGGGGCTGGTTTGGCGAAGGCACGGCCTTGAAGCGCGAGGCCTATCGCTACAACATCCAGGCTCTGCGCAAGAGCCTGGTGGCGGGCCTGCATGTGGACACCTTTCACTGGCTGCTGGACCACTCGCTGGGCTTTAACCGCTTTGTCATGAACCAGCTCAATGAGCGCCTGGGCCAGTTCATTGCGGCGCGCGAAATCGATCGCATGACCAACCCCGACATCCGCGTGGCGCGCAGCCTGGCGGCGCTGTTCAACCCGGTGCTGTACCCCGGCGTCGGCGCGGTACTGCGCATTACCCAGCAGGAAATGGCCTATCTGGTGGGCCTGTCGCGCCAGCGCGTGAATGAAGCCTTGACCGCACTGGCCGAGCATGGCGCCATCCGGGTTGAATACGGCGGCCTGCGCGTGCTCGATCTGCAGGCCCTGCGCTCCCAGGTCTTTTAGCGGGCGCCGCCCACTGCTCCGTAAAATAGTCCCAACCAGCCAGAAAAGACAGAGCCCATGACCGATGCCAAAGCCCCGCCCCTGTTTCGTCGCGCCGGCGCGCCTGCCGCGCGGGCGCCAGCCGCCACAGCCGGCGCCCCTGCCAACGGCACGCTGCGCCTGAACAAACGCATGGCCGAACTCGGGCTGGCATCGCGCCGTGAGGCGGACGACTGGATCGGCCGCGGCTGGGTCAAGGTCAACGGCGCGGTCGCCACCATGGGCATGCAAGTACGGCCCGATGTGCGCATCGAGATCAACAAGCAGGCCCAGGGCCAGCAGGCCAATCAGGTCACGATATTGCTCAACAAGCCGATGGGCATTGTGAGCGGCCAGGCCGAGGACGGCCACCTGCCCGCCATCACCCTGATTCAGCCGCAAAACCATTGGGCCGAGGACAACGCGCGCTTCTTCTTCCACCCCAAGCAGTTGCAAAGCCTGGTGCCCGCCGGTCGCCTGGACATTGATTCGATTGGCCTGCTGGTGCTGACGCAGGACGGCCGCGTGGCGCGCCAATTGATTGGCGAAGATTCGGTGATGGAGAAAGAGTATCTGGTGCGCGTGGCCTACACCGGCTTGAACCAAGCCGACCCGCAGCCCGGCCAACTGGTGCGCATGGACGATGACGACCCCATCAGCACCAATGTGCAGGCGGTGTTCCCGAGCGCCCTGCTGGCGCGCTTGCGCCACGGCCTGAGCCTGGACGGACAAGCGCTGAAGCCGGCCAAGGTCACGTGGCAAAACCCGGAGCAACTGCGCGTGGTGTTGACCGAAGGCAAAAAACGCCAGATTCGCCGCATGTGCGAGCTGGTCGGCCTGAAAGTGGTGGGCCTCAAGCGCGTGCGCATCGGCAATGTGATGCTGGGCAACCTGCCGCTGGGCCAGTGGCGCTATCTGGCGCCGCATGAGCGGTTTTAGCGCACTGCGCAGAGGCAAGCGTGGCCAGGCCGGCCTTGAAACCCAGGCCCTTCGCCCATAATTGCAGGTTGCCCGCGCCGCTGCCCCGGCACGCGGAATCGTTTTTTTTGAAACTTATCCATTCCCCATGACCAAACAAACCCTTTCCTTCCAGGCCGAAGTGGCCCAACTGCTGCACCTCGTCACGCATTCGCTCTATTCCAACAAGGAGATTTTCCTGCGCGAGCTGGTCTCCAACGCGTCGGACGCCTGCGACAAGCTGCGCTATGAGGCCATCAACGACGGCGGCCTGTACGAAGACGCGCCCAACCTGGAAGTGCGGGTGTCTTTCGACAAGGACGCCAAAACGCTGACCATCTCCGACAACGGCATCGGCATGAGCGCGCAGGAAGCGATCGAGCACCTGGGCACGATTGCCAAGAGCGGCACCAAGGACTTCGTGAGCAAGCTCTCGGGCGACCAGAAGGCCGACTCGCAACTGATCGGCCAGTTCGGCGTCGGCTTCTATTCCGGCTTTATCGTGGCCGACAAGATTACGGTCGAATCGCGCCGCGCCGGCATGAAAGAGTCCGAAGGCGTGCGCTGGATCAGCGGCGGCGCCGGCGACTTCGAGGTCGAAACCATCGAACGCCCGGCGCGCGGCACCAGCGTCACCCTGCACCTGCGCGACGACGCGCTGGACTACGCCAGCGCCTGGAAGGTCAAGGGCATCATCGCCAAGTATTCCGACCACATCAGCCTGCCGATCCTGATGGAAAAGGAAGAGTGGAAAGACGGCGAACTGATCAACCCGAGTGACGAAAACGGTGGCCGCCAGCCCGGCGCCATGCTCAAGACCGGCGCGTGGGAAGCGGTCAACAAGGGCAGCGCGATCTGGGCCCGCGCCAAGAAAGACATCACGCCTGAGCAGTACAGCGAGTTCTACAAACAGATCAGCCACGACTTCGAAGCGCCGCTGGCCCACACCCACAACCGGGTCGAAGGCAGCACCGAGTACACGCAACTGCTGTACATCCCGGGCAAGGCGCCGATGGACCTGTTCAACCGCGAGAAATCGGCCGGCGTCAAGCTCTACGTCAAGCGCGTCTTCATCATGGACGACGCCGAGGCACTGTTGCCGACCTACCTGCGCTTTGTCAAAGGCGTGGTGGACTCGTCCGACCTGCCACTCAACGTGTCGCGCGAGCTGCTGCAGGAAAGCCGCGACGTGAAAGCCATCCGCGAAGGCTGCAGCAAGCGCGTGCTGGGCATGCTCGAAGACCTGGCCAAGCACGACAAGCTGCCGGCAGCCTCTGCCGAGGGTGCAGAAGGCGTCACAGACGTGGTGAGCGAAGAGGACAAGGCCGCTGCGCAAGCCAACGCCGGCAAATACAGCAAGTTCTACGCCGAATTTGGCGCGGTGCTCAAGGAAGGCCTGGGCGAAGATTTTGGCAACAAAGAACGTCTGGCCAAGCTGCTGCGCTTTGCCTCGAGCACCAGCGACACCGTGAGCGTGGGCTTTGCCGACTACAAGGCACGCATGAAAGAAGGCCAGGAAGCCATCTACTACATCACCGCCGACTCTGCCGCTGCCGCCAAGAACAGCCCGCAACTGGAAGTGTTCAAGAAAAAAGGCATCGAAGTGCTGCTGATGACGGACCGCGTGGACGAGTGGGCGCTCAATTACCTGCACGAGTTTGACGGCACACCGTTGCAAAGCGTGGCCAAGGGTGCGGTCGATCTGGGCAAGCTGCAGGATGATGCGGAGAAGAAGGCCGCCGAGGAAGCGGCCGAGACCTTCAAACCGCTGCTGGCCAAGCTCAAGGAAGCCCTCAAGGACAAAGCCGAAGACGTGCGCGTCACCACCCGGCTGGTCGACAGCGCCGCCTGCCTGGTGGTGCAGGACCACGGCATGAGCACCCAACTGGCCCGCATGCTCAAGCAGGCCGGCCAGGCAGCGCCGGATGTGAAGCCGGTGCTGGAAGTCAACGCCGAGCACCCGCTGGTGAAGAAGTTAGAGGGCTCGGTGCACTTCCATGACCTGGCCCACATCCTGTTCGACCAGGCGCTGCTGGCCGAAGGCGGCCTGCCGGCCGACCCGGCGGCTTATGTGAAGCGAGTCAATGCGCTGCTGGTTTGAGCTGCGATAAGCACTCAGCACCTCATGCAGGGTAGACATCGTGTAGGGTGGGCAAAGCGAAGCGTGCCCACAGCGGCTAGACGAAAATCGTGGGCACGCTTCGCTTTGCCCACCCTACAGCTGACGGCCAAGTTCGCCCGGCCGCGTGTCTTCTCCGATCCAGTCGGCGTGATGAACCGCAGTGTCGTTGAAGTCTGCGGTGAAGTGTTGGCGCGCCATCGATTCACGCCATCCTGAATGGCGGCGGGGGGTGACGGGCGATGCGCGCGACCCGGGTCGAATGTTCCAGCGTGTAGGAACTCTTGGCGTCGACCGTGTGCGCGAACAGTCCGGCGATGGCGAGCGCGTCGGCGGTGTCAAGTTCGACCGGCTGACCCCGGCGCAGATGGTCCTCGATCTGGTCCTCGATGTAGGCCGGGGCCATCGCCAGCCAGAACGATTCGCGCCCGGTGGCACGGCGAAAGGCCTCAACCAGCGCTGGCGCAAACAGCGCGCCGCCGAGGCCGGCGATGCGTTCGACCATCTCGGGGTATTCCCACAGGATTTCATTTTTCAGCGTCGAGCCAATGAAATAAGGGGCGAGCAGAACGTCGGTGCGATCGGCCAGTTCATTTCCTCGGCAATCGCCCCAGCCATCAGCGCCACGCGCTTGCCGTGGTGAAATTCATCGGTGCCGACAAAATCGAGCGCGTTGGTCAATGAGGTGATGGCACGCTGCGGAATGATTTTCAACCGATAGCCGGGCGGCCTGCTGAGCCGCTGACGCTATGGCCGCCGCTGCCGCCAAGGAAACCGGCGCCGTTGAAGGCAGCCCTCGCAGTGCCGGGTTAAGCGCCACCGGCGGACTACCGACGAACCCTTGCGGTCGCTAGCTTGGAACCTGCAAGCAATGCAGACCGAGTGCGGCGCGTTTGCGAATAGTCAAACACCTGGCGCTTGGCACGCGTACGCTCGAAGGTCGAAGCTTATGAAAACCGCAAAACTTATTGCAGCGTTCGTTCCACTCGTGCTGGTTATGACCGCCTGCACCAGCACCGGTATTGGCGGCGGCCAAATCTCTGGCGCTGGCGCACCGGAGCAAGCTGTTGCGTTCAACTGGAAGAGCACCGACGGCGGCATGTCCGGCAGCATGACGGCAGCGCTGCCGGGCCTGACCTTTCAGGGCCGCTTCTTTCAAGTCACCCAGACCACGCGGAGCGAAGTGCTGACTCCGCTCTGGACTCACTGGCGCCATGGCTGGTACGACTGGCCCTACTGGGTTGGTCCTTCGCCGTTTGCGTACCCGACCGTCCAGTTCATCACGCATTACTCGGGCAAGGTGGTGGCGACGCTGGAGGCGCAAGACAAGCAGCGCATGCGTTGCCGCTTTCACCTGGTTGAGCCCGTGCGCGGCATGGCAGGCGGCGGCGAGGGCGAGTGCCAGCTCTCCGACGGCCGGGTGGTGCGGGCCGATTTTGCGGCCCAATAGCGACGCTGCAACCGCCTATCGTGGCGTAACCGGCATGTACCGAGGGAGGGAATAAAAATTGAACGTCTGGCACAAAGAGCATCAATTCCACGGCCGTCTGGTGATGATCGGCTTCGGCTGCATCGGGCAGGGTGTGCTGCCGCTGCTGCTGCGCCATATCCAGATGCAGCCGCAGCAGATACTGATCATCAGCCCCGCTGACACCGACTGGACGATTGCCGCTGGCTACGGCGTGCCCTGTCTGCCGGCTTCCCTCACGCCCGTCAATTTTCGCTCGGTGCTGGAACTCCGTCTGGAGCCGGGCGACTTCCTGCTCAACCTGTCGGTGGACGTCAGCAGCGTCGCGCTGATCGGGCTGTGCCAGGCTCGGGGCGTGCTTTACCTGGACAGTTGCATCGAGCCCTGGGCCGGCGGTTATCTCGACCCGGCATTGCCAAGCGCAAAGCGCACCAACTATGCGCTGCGCGAAGCGGCGCTGGCCCTGCGCACCAAGGATAGGCGTGGCCCGACTGCCGTGCTCACGCATGGCGCCAACCCCGGCCTGGTGTCTCACTTACTCAAGCAGGCGCTGCTCAATATTGCGCAGGACACCGGTCTGCTGGTGGCAGCGCCGGACTCGCGCCTGGCCTGGGCCCAATTGGCCCAGCAGCTCAATGTGCGCGTGATTCACATTGCCGAGCGCGACACACAAGTAGGGGCCAGCCGCAAGGCGCCCGGTGAATTTGTCAACACCTGGTCGGTGGAAGCCTTTGTGGACGAGGCGTGCCAACCGGCTGAACTGGGCTGGGGCAGCCATGAGCGCCATTTTCCGCCGGACGGGGCGCGCCACGACGCCGGTTGCCGGGCGTCGATCTACCTGAACCGCCCGGGTGCTGGCACCCGGGTTCGCACCTGGGCGCCAAGGGCCGGACCGATTCACGGTTTTCTGATTACCCACGCCGAGTCGATCTCGATCGCCGATTACTTCACCGTCGGCGAAGGTGAGCACCCTTCCTACCGACCGACGGTCAACTATGCGTATCACCCGTGTGACGACGCGGTGCTGTCCCTGCATGAGCTGGCCGGACGCAACTGGCACTTGCAAGACCATGAGCGCATCCTCAAGGAAGAGATCACCTGCGGCAGCGATGAGCTTGGTGTGCTGCTGCTGGGTCACGCTCGCGGCGCCTACTGGTACGGTTCGCAGTTGTCGATTGAGCAGACGCGCGAGCTGTGCCCGCACAACAGCGCCACCAGCCTGCAGGTCACCGCAACGGTGATGGCGGGCGTAGTGTGGGCCATGAAAAATCCGGACCGCGATCTGGTGGAGCCCGATGAAATGCCATTCGATCAAATCCTGGGACTGTGTCGCCCCTATCTCGGCAGCGTGGTGGGCGTTTACACCGACTGGACTCCGTTGGCCGGGCGCAGCGCGCTGTTCAACGAGGATATCGATCGTGACGATCCGTGGCAATTCAAAAACTTCCGGGTCACGTGACCTCTAAGCCGCGCAGCTACTGCGCCGGACGAGCCGGGCCCTGCGTACCTTGGGCGCGCGCCGAGAGATAGGCATAGAGATCCACGATATGGGCATTCACGCGGGGTTCGCCTTGCCAGGCGGGCATCGTCAGCATGTAGGCCTTGCGCTGCACGACCTGTTCGACCAAGGCCTCCCGCGCGGCGCTGTCACTGCTGGCCTGCGCCGGCGCAAGACCCCAGTCGTAGCGCGTGAGCACGAGGTTCACGAATTGGCGCGAGCCCATTTCGCGCATTCTGGGCAACAGATCGGGGGCGCCCGCCGTGCCGGTGGCAGCGGGCCCATGACAGAGCGCGCACCGGTCCTGGAAGACGCGCCAGCCGGTATAGACCGAACCGGGTGGCTGTGCGAGCCGCGCGAGTTCTTGGGCGGTCTGCTTGTTCTGCACTTCCAAGGCGCATCCGGCCAGCAACAGGGCCGACGTGAACGCAGTGCCGTACAGCAGACCGTGGCGTCTCGCTGTCATGCGTTCGAAGGGCCGCTTGGACGCCAACATCGAAAACTTTGCCATGTTCATCACCTTTCACTTTCTTGCAGCCGAAAAACAGTGCCGCCAATCCGGCGTACCGTGCAACCCATTCTGCGGGTACAGCGTGCCATTGTGGCAAGCCGCCTTCGCCCTTGCCTTGCGAAAAATCAGTGTCGGCTCTGTTGGCGCAGGCGCAACCGCGAGCGCTTGCCGCCGGGCGATAGCAATCGGGTTTTTGGTCAGGGCGGGCATGGAGCTTGAGTAATATCAATCCGCTGGTCACACAGCGTCATAGAGTGAACTGTTTGGTTGCCTTTGCACTTTGGGTGGTGAGGCTATTTGTTGCTACAAGCCGCGGCAGCGGACTGGATCAACCCTATTCTTAAGGAACTATGATCATGCTGAACTCACTGAAACAGACCGGGAAAACCATCGGTCATGAAATCAATCGTGCGTGGGAAAACCTGTCAGAAGGCTGGCGCGAATTGCTCAGCCGCAGCAGCGCTGCCCTCACCCACTTCACCCACGACAAAGATCAGACGCAGAGCGAAAGCCGCGCGCTCGCCACGCTGCCACGCTGGAGCCTGCTGGCCGGCGAGCTGGAGGAAACCGCCAGGGACGTGGTGGTGCGGGTCGAACTGCCCGGCATGGAGAAAGACGATTGCCAAATCACCATCGAAGGCAACATGCTGCACCTGAGCGGCGAAAAGCGCTTTGAGCGCGAAACCCATGACAGCACCTACCACGTGATGGAGCGCGCTTATGGGGCGTTTCAGCGTTCCATCCCCCTGCCGCGCAACGTCAACATCGACCGAGCGCAAGCCAGTTTCAAGAATGGCGTGCTGACGATCCGTCTGCCCAAGGAAGGCAGCGACAACGTCAAGACGATTGCGGTGATCTGAGCGCCTGCCATGTCTCTGACCCTCAGCTCCGCAGCATTTCAGCACATGGGCATGATGGCGCGCCGGCATAGTTGTGATGGTGCTGATCTGTCGCCAGCGCTTTCCTGGACCGGTGTGCCCGCCAACGCGCAAAGCCTGGTGCTGATCGTTGACGACCCGGATGCGCCCGACCCCCAGGCACCCAAAATGATCTGGGTGCACTGGCTGCTGTACAACCTGCCGCCGCAAACCGATCAATTACCCGAGGGCATTGCCGCCAGCCAACTGCCGCCTGGCACCCTGCAGGGCCTCAACGACTGGCGGCGCACCGGCTACGGCGGCCCCTGCCCGCCAATTGGCAGGCATCGCTATTTCCACAAGCTGTTTGCACTGGATGCGCGGCTGCCTGATCTGAAAAACCCCGACAAGGCGGCGTTGGAGCGTGCCATGCAGGGCCACATCCTGGCGCGTGCCGAGCTGGTTGGTTTGTACCAGCGACAAGCCGGCCCGTGACTGATCCCCATCTCTGATTCTGACAATACTGGCAAGGAGCCGCCATGAACATCATCGGCATTGATCTCGGAACATCCAACTCGGCCGCTGCCGTCCTGCGCGGCGGTCGCCCCGTCATCATCCCCAGCGCCGAAGGGCTCAGCGTCGGCGGCAAGGCTTTTCCCAGCTATGTGGCCTTCACGGCAGATGGCCAGATGCTGGTGGGCGAACCGGCCCGGCGCCAGGCAACAGCCAATCCGCAAGGCACGGTTACCGCCTTCAAGCGCAAGATGGGCAAGCGCGAGCCGATTGTGCTCAGGGGAAGCAGCTACTCGCCCGAGCAGCTGTCGGCCTTTTTGCTGCAAAAAATCAAACGCGATGCCGAAGCATTTCTGGGCGAATCGGTGGCCAAGGCGGTGGTCACCGTGCCCGCCTACTTTGATGACAACCAGCGCGCCGCCACCAAAGATGCCTGCCGCATCGCGGGCCTGGACGTAATCCGTCTGGTCAACGAGCCCACTGCCGCGGCACTGGCCTATGGCCTGGACCGGCTGGCGCAGGAGTTGCGCATTGTCGTGATTGATCTGGGCGGTGGCACGCTTGATGTCACCCTCATGGAATTCGGCAAGGGCGTGTTTGAGGTCAAGGCC
>JAKFXU010000387.1 GCA_021731215.1 Rhodoferax sp. | reverse complement strand
TTGCTGAAAGAGCCGCAATGGGCCAGCCAGTCGCGGCTGCCGTCCACGTGCTGGCTCAAGGCCAACAGACTGGGCGGTGGCGGCTGGTCAAAATACAACTCGCCATAGGGGTCGTCTTCCACGATCAGGGTGCGGGTGCGCACCGCAATTTCGAGAATGCGCTGGCGCCGCGCCAGGCTGAGGGTGGCGCCGCTGGGGTTGCCGAAGGTGGGAATCAGGTAGACCAGCTTGGGTTGGTGTTGTTCGATCAGTTGCTCCAGCCGGTCCACGTCGACGCCATTGGCGTCAATGGGGGCGCCGATCAACTGCGCGCCGTACAGGCGAAAACACTGGATCGTGGCCAAAAAGGTGGGCGCCTCCACAATCACCTTGTCGCCCGGCGAGATCATGGTTTTGCCGATCAGGTCGAGCGCCTGCTGGCTGCCGGTGGTGACGATCAGGCCTTCGGCGGTCACGCTGGCGCCCTTGTGGGCCATGAAGGCGCTGAGACTCAAGCGCAGCGGCTGATAGCCCTCGGTGGCGCCATATTGCAGCACCGCGCCGGGCTGGCTAGTCAGCACCGCGTTGCTGGACTCTTTGATGCCCTCGACATCGAACAGCGCCGGGTCCGGAAAGCCGCCGGCAAAGCTGATGATGCCGGGTTTGCCCAGCAGCTTGAAGAGTTCGCGGATGGCCGAGGTTTCGACGTTCTGGAGGCGGGCGGCAAATTGCATGGGTCGCTCAAAGGGGTGAAGTGATGGCGCGATGTTATCCGGAGCCCGAGCATCAGTTCAGGCCGCCCGTAATGCAACTCCGGCATAAGGCCATGACTGGGCCCTTTTAAACGCACACTCAACGAGCCGGCCTACCTAGAATATCACTCAAACACAGAGTCCAAACGGAGAACACATGACGATTTCCCCCCTTGCCGAGTTGCTGAGCTACACCCAGGAACATGCTGGCCCGGCGGCCCAACAGCAAGCTTCATTTGTCGCGGCCTACTTTGAAAATACCGACCCCGACGAGATCGCCGCGCGCGGCCCGGCCACCCTGTTTGCGATTGCCAACGCGCATTGGCGCTTGCTCGATGCGTCGCGCGCCGCGCACAGCGCCAAGGTGCGCGTCTTCAACCCGACGCTGGCAGAGGACGGCTTTGTCAGCGAGCACACTGTGGTGCAAATCGTGCAAGACAACATGCCGTTTCTGGTGGACTCGGTCACCATGGCCATCAACCGCAGCGGTCGCATCGCGCACTGGATCGTTCACCCCTTGATGAGCGTGGCGCGCGACGCCAACGGAAAAATTGCCGCCGTCAGCAGTGTCGCCCTCGCCACGGCCGCCGGGCAAAAAGACCCGATCGAGTCGCTCATTCTGGTGGAGTGCGACCGCATTGTGGGCCTACCGGAGCAACAGGCCCTGGCGCAGGAGTTGAGTCGGGTGCTCGGTGATGTGCGCAGCACGGTGCAAGACTGGCACGCCATGCTGGAGCGGGTGCAGGCGGTTGGCGCTGAATCTGAAAACTCGCCCTTGTCAGCGGCCAGCCGGCAGGAAGGCATTGATTTTCTGCACTGGCTGCAGGACCGCCATTTCACCTTTCTGGGCGCACGCGATTACGGCCTGACACGTGATGGCGACGCCGTGTGCCTGGTGGCGCGACCCGAGTCGGGCCTGGGCATTCTGCGCGGCGCGGTGCAAACCAGCGAGACACGCCTGCCGCCCGAGGCGCTGGCGCAGCTTGAATCGGACGAACTGGTGCTGGTGACCAAAGCCATGACCCGCGCCACCGTGCACCGCCCAGCCTGGCTCGACTACATTGGGGTCAAACGTTTCAATGCGGCGGGCCAAGTGGTGGGCGAAGCGCGCTTCTTGGGGCTGTACACCTCCGCCGCCTACGCCGCCCCGGTGGGCGAAATTCCGCAGGTGCGGCGCCGCGCGGCGGCGGTAATGGCCAGCGCCGGCGTGGTGCCTGACAGCCATGCCGCCAAATCGCTGCAGGCGATTCTGGACGTGTATCCGCGCGACGAACTGTTTCAAGTCGATGGCGCCACCCTGAGCGAGCACGCCATTGGTATTTTGCGGCTGCAAGAGCGTCAGCGCACCCGCATCTTCCTGCGCCGCGACCCGTTTGGGCGCTACACCTCGGCCCAGGTGTTTGTACCACGCGACCGCTACAACACCGAGTTGCGGGTCAAGATTGGGACCGAGCTGATGGCCGCGCTGGACGGCGAGTCAATCGAGTTCACCCCGATGCTGACTGACAGTCCGCTGGCCCGTATCCATTATTTGGTGCAGGCCAAGGTGCGCGCGCCACAACAGGTCAACCTGGCGGTGCTGGAAGCGCGCGTCGCCAAACTGGCGCAGCGCTGGGAGGACGACTGCAGCACCGAGTTGCTGCGCACGCACGGCGAAGGCCAGGGCCTGGTGCTGGCGCACCGCTTTGCCACTGCGTTTCCCACCGCCTATCGCGAAGATTTCTCGGCTCTGGTGGCGGCCGAAGATGCCGACATGCTGGCCGGCTTGTCCGATCAGGCGCCGCTGGCGGTCAAGCTGTACCGCCCGCTCGATGCCAGTGCCGGCTTGCTGCGGTTCAAGATTTTCAACACGGCCAAGGTGGCGCTGTCAGACTCCTTGCCGATTCTGGAGCGCATGGGCGCGCGCGTGCTCGATGAACACCCGTACCGCATTGGAGACGGCGCTGATGGACTGTGGATTCACGACCTGGGTCTGCAACTGCCCCCCAGTACCGATCTCTCCAGCGTCAAACACCGGTTTGAAGCCTTGTTTGTGCGCGCCTGGCGCGGCGAGATTGAGAGTGATGACCTCAACAAGCTGGTATTGAGCACCACGCTCGATGAGCGTGCCATCACCGTGCTGCGCGCCTACACGCGCTACTTCAAACAGCTCGGATTTGCCTTCAGTCAAAGCTACATTGAAGTGGCGCTGAACAACAACGCCGCCATTGCGCAGGCCATCAGCGCGCTCTTTGCAGCCCGCTTTGATCCCGAGCTGGGCGCTGGGCGCGAAGCGCTGCAGCAGCAATTGACGCAGCAGATTCAATCGGATCTGGGTAACGTTGCCAGCCTGGACGAAGACCGCATACTGCGCCAGTTTTTTGCCACCGTGCTGGCCACCTTGCGCACCAACGCCTGGCAGACCACCACGGCGGGCAGCCTCAAGCCCTACTTGAGCTTCAAGCTCGACTCACACCAGGTGCCGGGCTTGGCCGAGCCCAGGCCGCTGTTTGAAATCTGGGTCTATTCACCGCGGGTCGAAGGGGTGCATTTGCGCAACGGCAAGGTGGCGCGCGGTGGCATTCGCTGGTCGGACCGGCGCGAAGACTTCCGCACCGAAGTTCTGGGCCTGGTCAAAGCCCAGCACGTCAAAAACACAGTCATCGTGCCGGTCGGCTCCAAGGGCGGCTTTGTGCTCAAAAGCGCTCCGCCCGCGAGCGAGCGCGAAGCCTATCTGGCCGAGGGCGTGGCCTGCTACAGGCTGTTTTTGTGCGGGCTGCTGGACCTCACCGACAACCTGGTCAAAGGAACGGTGGTGTCACCGGCCAACGTGGTGCGGCACGATGGGGATGACCCCTACCTGGTGGTTGCGGCCGACAAAGGCACGGCCACCTTCTCTGATATTGCCAACAGCGTGTCGGCCGACTACGGTTTCTGGCTGGGCGATGCGTTTGCCTCGGGTGGCTCGGTCGGCTACGACCACAAGAAAATGGGCATCACGGCGCGTGGCGCCTGGGAGTCGGTCAAGCGGCACTTTCGTGCCCTGTCGGTCAACACCCAGAGCACGCCGTTCACGGTGGTGGGCATTGGCGATATGTCGGGCGACGTGTTTGGCAACGGCATGCTCTTGTCGGAGCACATCAAACTGGTCGCTGCCTTTGACCACCGCCACATTTTTATTGACCCAACACCCGACACGGTACGCTCATTGGCCGAGCGCCAGCGCCTGTTTGCCTTGCCGCGTTCCAGTTGGGACGACTACGACCGCAGCCTGATCTCGCCCGGTGGCGGCGTCTATGCGCGCAGTGCCAAATCAATCAAGCTGAGTGCGCAGGCGTGCGCCGTGATCGGTATTGAAAACGTCGAGCTGAGCCCGGTGGAACTGCTGCGTGCCATCCTGCTGGCACCGGTCGATCTGCTCTACAACGGTGGCATTGGCACTTATGTGAAGGCCAGCTTCGAGACCCATGCGCAAGTCGGCGACAAGGCCGGCGATGCCTTGCGCGTCAACGGCTGTGAGCTGCGCTGCAAGGTGGTGGCCGAGGGCGGCAACCTGGGCTGCACCCAAAACGGCCGCATTGAGTACGCGCAAAAAGGCGGCCTGATTTACACCGATGCCATCGACAACTCGGCCGGCGTCGATTGCTCCGACCACGAGGTCAACATCAAGATTCTGCTGGGCAGCGTGGTGGAAGCCGGCGACCTGACGCTCAAGCAGCGCAACGACCTGCTGGCCTCCATGACCGACGAAGTGGGCCGGCTGGTGCTGACCGACAACTACTACCAGACCCAGGCGCTCGACATTGCGGCCCATCGCCCGCTGTACCTGCTCGACGGACAACAGCGCCTGATGCAAGTGCTGGAGCGCAATGGCCACCTCAACCGCGCCATCGAGTTCTTGCCGACGGACGATGAGATAGCCCGGCGCAAGAGTCGCAAGCTGAGCCTCACCGCGCCCGAAAGCGCGGTGGTACTGGCCTACGCCAAGATGAGCGTGTTTGATCAGTTAATGGTCAGCAATTTGCCCGATGACCCGTTCTTCAGCCGCGCGCTGAAAGCCTATTTCCCCCAGGTGCTGAGCGATAAATTTGGCGCGGCGATCGCGGCCCATCCACTCAAACGCGAAATCATCGCCACCTTCATTACCAACACGGTGCTCAATCGCACCGGCGCCACCTTCGTCAATTTCATTGCCTCCGAGGCCGGTGCCACGGCGGCCGACGTGATTCGTGCGTTCACGCTGGGGCGCGAGGTGTTTGACCTGGAGCCGCTGTGGGACCAGATTGACGCGCTGGACTACCGGGTCGATGCCAGACTGCAGCTTGACCTGCTGAGCAAGCTGATCTCGATCGCCCAGCGCGCCTCGCGCTGGATGCTGCGCATTCGCGCCCAAAGCTCCGACCTGCCGACGCTGATCAAGCGCTATCAGCCAGCGGCGCGCGAGTTGCGTGCCAACCTGTCCGGCTGGCTGCCCGTCAGCGCCCATGCCAACTGGCAACAGGCCACCGACACGCTAGTCGCGGCCGGGGTGGAACCGGCGCTGGCCCAAAGCCTGACGGCGCTCGAGTTCATCTTCCCAGCGCTCGATCTGGTGGACCTGGCGCAAGAGGCCAGCACCGGACTGGAGCAGGCGGCGCGCGCCTATTTCAGCATCGATGCCGAACTGGGCCTGACGCCATGGCGCGCCCAGATCAACCGGCTGCCGACCGACACACTGTGGCAAACCCAGGCCCGTGGCAGCGCGCGCGACGACGTCTATTCGATTGCCAGCCAGATCACCCGCGGCCTGCTGGCGCGCCAGGAGGAACTGAGCACCTGGCGCAGCCGGCACAGTGCGACGATTGAGCGTTTATGCCAGTTGCTGGCCGACATCAGTACCCACGGCGCCGATCTGGCGCCGGTCTCGGTGGCGCTGCGAGAACTGCGCCATCTGGCCTGAGCCGAAACAGTCACCATCACGGCCGCCGGTGAAAGTTGCCCTGCACGGGGTCCGGCGTAGCCCGCGCTTGGTGTGGTGATTACCAAAAAAGATCCAGAATAAAAACCAAGCGCATCAGTCCAGGCACAGACGGACATCATCGCGGACCATGCGTTCGAATTCGTTGGAGGAGACTGCCGGGCTGAACAGGAAACCCTGTAACTGATCGCAACCCAGATCGCGCAAAAAGGCCATCTGCTGCAGCGTTTCAACGCCCTCGGCGACGATTTCCTGGCGCAGTTGCTGTCCCATGGTGACGATTGCCTGCGCGATGGCGCAGTCGTTCTTATCGTGCGGCACGCCGATGACGAAGGAACGATCAATCTTGAGCGTGGTGATCGGCAATTTCTTAAGATAGGCCAGACTCGAATAGCCGGTGCCGAAGTCGTCCATCGCCAGCGCCAGCCCCATCGCCACCAGGTCATTCATGATCGGCACCACGTTTCTTGACTCGTCAACGAGCAGACTTTCGATGATCTCAAGTTTGAGCCGTGTAGGTGGCACGCCGTGACGATCGAGCACAACCTGGATCCGTGCCGGCAACAGCCGGTCAAACTGGCGCACGGAAAGATTAATGGCAACTGGGGGCATCTCGATCCCGCTATCCATCCACTGCCTGATCTGCCGGCAGGTCTCTTCCAGCACCCAATTGCCGACCGCAAAAATGAGCCCGGTTTCCTCCGCCACCGGAATGAATTTGGCCGGCGAGACCATGCCCAGTACCGGATGCTGCCATCGAATCAGCGCCTCGGCGCCGACGATGCGCCCGCTGCGCAGACTAACCTTGGGCTGATAGTGCAGCAGCAACTGATGACCGGCCAACGCCAGGCGCAATTCTCCTTCGAGTTGCCACTGCTCCTTGGCCCGCTGGTTCATCTCCGGGCAATAAAACAGGTAGCCGGACTCCACGTTGGCTTGCACCCGCTTCATGGCGACATCGGAAAATCGCAACAACGAGGCCGTGTCAATCCCGTCCTCTGGAAACACCGAAATACCAATACTGGCGCCAAGGTGCACGACATTCGACTCGATGAGGAATGGGAGTTCTAGCGCGGCGAGGAGTTTTTTCGCCACGATGGCGCTGTGTTCACGTTTCTGGATACTGAGCAGGGCAGCGACAAACTCATCGCCACCGACTCGGGCCAGGACGTCGCCAACGCGCAGCGACTGCCGAAAACGTTGCCCGACCTGACGCAGCAGTTCGTCGCCTACGGCGTGACCGAGGGTGTCGTTGACAGCCGTAAATCGCTTGAGATCGATGGTCAGAAAAGCACCATAGTCATGATTGCGACGCGCCGTTGCCAACGCCTGCCCGACCAGTTGATTGAAAAGGGTGCGGTTCGGCAAACCAGTCAAGCTGTCATAGTTGACCAGCCGCTGCATGCGCTCCTCACTCGCCCGCAACACGCTGATGTCGGAGAAGATGGAAAAGGAATGGGTAATATCGCCCTCGTCGTTGCGTACCACGCTGATGGAGACGGTCTGCGGGAACAGTTCTCCGTTCTTGCGCTTGCCGATGATCTCGCCGTGCCATGCTCCGGTGCCCTGCATGGCAGAGCGCACCTGCGACCTGAAATTGGCATCGTGCACGCCGGAACGCAGCAGATCGCTGGTTTGACCAATCGCCTCCTGCGGCAAATAACCGGTAATTCTTGAAAAAGCGGCGTTCACCGAAACGATGTGTTCCTGCGCATCGACAATCAATATGCCCTGATCGCTGTCTTCGATAATCTTGGCATGCAAGCGCAGCTTGTCCTGCGACGACAGCCGCTCGCCAATGCCCGAAAGACGCGCCACCACGCCGACCGCCTGGTTATCGTCATCGCGCAGGACCGACATCGACAAATCGACGCGAACAATTTCACCCGATTTTTTGCGCCGCCGCACCTCGACGAAAGAATTGCCGTGCTCCAGAAACAATTCCGGAATTTCGGGATCGCCGTCGCCACACTCCTCGGCGTAGAGAAAAAGAATATGCTGGCCGATTGCTTCTTCCGGCAGGTAGCCAAACAGGCCTTGCGCCCCCTGGTTCCAGCCGGTCAGATACCCAGCCCTATCGAGCAAAATGATCGGCTCCTGCATTTGATCAATGATTCGCCGGGCATTGAGTTGCAGGGCATCTGGCGCCGGCACCTCACGCAAGTCAACCAGCGACTGCAGCAACTGCGCCAATTCATCGAGCAACTGGGCCTGCGCATAACCTTGCTGCTCGCGTGCCTGCTGACAAAGCTGAAGAGCCCATTCGATACGCGCCTCATGCATGGGCACCACCTTGCGTTTCGCCCACCATGCCGGGTGAGTTCGCAAGGCGCAACAGGGGGTAGGAAAGCGTCCGATCCTGCCGGAAAACATCTTCAATGTCGCGTGTATCGGCGTCCGCCACCACCAGTTGCGCCAGCTTGAGCGCCAGTGCCAGCGACGCCGGCTGACTGCCCGGCGCCTTGGCCGGTGGTGCCAGATACCAGTCGCCGTCCAGCCACGAGGCCTGTGGTGGCAACACCGGTTTGACGGACTCCTTGGATCGATGTAAAGCCGGGTCTTCACCCGCCAAAACAAGAAGCACGGCGCCCGGCTCGAGCTTTCGGTCGGCTAGGAGATGCAGGTACACCGGCAGAGGCGACAAACTCATGAGCGCTCCTGAAAACAGTTAGACAAATGGTTGGCCTGCATGTTACTCGCAGTCCTGCATGGCCACGATGGCCCAATGTCGACCGTGCCAGCCCCGGACTTGAGCTGCTACATTGCGGAACCTCGCCACTGTTTAATTGCTTGTGAAAACCTCTGACATTGCACTGTTTTTTGCCACGCTCCAGGCCGCCAACCCGATGCCGGTGACGGAGCTGGAGTACACCTCGGTTTTTGAGTTGTTGACCGCGGTGCTGCTGTCGGCCCAGGCCACCGACGTGAGTGTGAACAAGGCCACGCGCCACCTGTTCCCGGTGGCCAACACACCGCAAAAAATGCTTGATCTCGGCCTGGACGGTCTGCAGAGCTATATCAAGACCATTGGCCTGTACCACGCCAAAGCGCGGCACCTGCTGCAAACCTGCCAGATCCTGGTGACGCAGCATGGCGGGGTGGTGCCGCGCACGCGCGAGGCGCTGCAGGCTCTGCCCGGCGTCGGCCGCAAAACGGCCAACGTGGTGTTGAACGTGGCCTTTGGCCAAGCCACCATGGCGGTCGATACCCACCTGTTTCGGTTAGCCAACCGCACCGGCCTGGCGCCCGGCAAAACGCCACTGGCAGTGGAACAAAAATTGCTGCAACGCATCCCGAGCGAGTACCTGGTGGACGCCCATCATTGGCTGATTCTGCATGGCCGCTATGTCTGCCAGGCGCGCAAGCCTTTGTGCTGGCAGTGCGCGGTGAGCCCCTACTGCAGCTTTCAAAACAAGACGCCGCCGCCAGCCTGGCCTATTCGGCGTTGACCACCTGGCACGATGCAATAATCGCCCGGATGTTTAACGCAGCACCATCCTGATGAGCCTCATCGACCCCCGCACTGCCATGCTGCTGGCCGGCGTCATGAGCGGCCTGATGTCACTGGTGCTGTATGCGCTCAAGCGCAATTATCCGGTCTCGATCAAAGGTCTGGGTGAATGGTCGGCGGCGCTGTTGATGCTATTTATCGGCGGTCTGTTGGTGTCAGCGCGCGGCACGCTGCCTGACTTCATAACCATCTCTGTCTCCGCTTTTTTGCTCTGGTCCGGGCTTTACCTGGCCTATGTTGGCAGTCAGCGCTTTTTTGGCGTCGCACCCCGCCCGCGACCCTGGTTGGCATTGATCACGGGCGTGCTGTTGATACAGATTTGGTTCAACTTGGTGGAACCGAATTACCACGTGCGCATGGTTTTGACCACGCTGATGACAAGCTGCCTGGCCGGCGTCCACGCCCATCTGATAATCAAACAGCGCCCCGTCACCTTTGCCAGGGCGCTGGCGATTGGCGTGTTGCTGTTTCTCACGACGATCCAGCTCATGCGCCTGGCAGGCTCGTACACGTTCTCCTTCCCGCGTGACTCCGAGTTTTTTGACGCGTCAACGCTTAATCTGATCTACATCACCGGCTTCACGTTTTCCGTTTTGCTGTTTTCGATCAGCACGCTGCTGATGGCTGCCGAGCGCCTGCACGCCGAATTGGAGCACCTGGCCACGCATGATTCACTCACCCAAGCCCTGACGCGTCGGCAAATGGACCAAGCCTGCCGGGACGAGCTGGAGCGATGCCGCCGCCATGGCCGCAGCATGGCACTGCTGATGATGGACCTGGATCATTTCAAGGCGGTCAATGACAGCTACGGCCATCAGGCGGGCGACCGGGTACTGGTCAACTTTGTAACCCAGGTCAACACCTTGTTGCGCCAACCCGACCAACTGGGGCGCTTTGGTGGTGAAGAATTCATGCTGCTATTGCCAGAAACCTCACTGGAAGAAGCCATCCTGGTAGCCGAGCGGATTCGCGCCACCTGCGCCGTGGACGATCAGGCGCCCTCCTGCACCGTGAGCATTGGCGTCACCACCAACCGACGCGATACTGACACGGTGGACACCTTGCTGGCACGCGCCGATGCCGCCATGTACCGCGCCAAGGCCAACGGACGCAACCGGGTGGAGAGCGGCTGATCAGAGCGGCAAGGCGATGCGCTGGTCGATGCTGAACTGGTAGTCCTTGAAGATGTGCTCGGCACTCAGGGTCTGATAACTGCCATCGGCCAGGCGCCGGGTGGTGTCCTTCAGGCGGTAGGTGGTGTGCCCGCAGGTCCAGCAGTTGTAGTTGCGCATGTGGGTGCACAGGCAGGTCTTGTCCATCACCGAGAGCGTCTTGGCCTTGGGGTGCAGCAGCACTTCGCGGTTGTAGGCGGTGATGTAGGCGCAGTTGCCATTGCCATCGAGCAGGTAGCCATAGGACTCGCAGCCCGGACGGATGCCCGAGCCGATGGCAGGGGTGTTCTTGAGCATGCGCATCGGGTAGCCGGTGGGCGAGATGGTGTTGACCACGATGTCGTCTTCACTGGCCTTGAAATATTCCTGCTTGACCTTGTCGGGCAAACCGCATTCGTTGGCCACGGTAAAGCGCGTGGCAACCTGGATTGCGGCCGCGCCGTGTTCCAGAAATGACACAGCGTCGCTGCCGGTAAAGATGCCGCCCGCCGCAATCACCGGAATATCAAGTTGCTCGGTTTTCAGGTAAAGCACGATTTCAGCCATGATGGTGGCCAGGTCGTATTGCGCCCAGTCCATGCCAAAGCCCAAATGGCCACCGGCCAGCGGACCTTCGACGATCACAAAGTCTGGCAATCGATTGAGTCTGGCATTTTTCCGCAGAAAAAGCTGCAGGGCCCGCACCGAGGATACGATGATGCCCAGCTTGGCATCCCGAAACCGGGGGTGGTCTGCCAGCAGCCCGAATGAACCCAGGTGCAGGCCCGCGCTCAGGGTGATGCCGTCAATGCCGGCATCCAGCGCCGAGGCCATGCGCACCTGCAGCGTCTCGCGCGGCGCGTTCATGGTCAGCTTTTCCATGCAATTGACAAAAATCATGCCCTCGCCCCGCTTGGCGTGCATGGTGGCGTCAACATGGCGCCGGGTCGCGTCGGCCAACACACCCAGATCGAACTTGATCATGGACTTGTCGGCGTTGTCGATGTTGTACTTGTAGAAGCGGGTCTTGTCCTTGACGAAACTGGTGTCAAAGCGTCGGTCGGAAACATCGGGCACCATAGCGTCCGAAATATGTCCGATGCCGCCGAGACGGGCCGTTTCAAGCGCCAGTTCGGCGGTTGAAATATCCACCCCCATGCCGCCGACAATAATCGGCACCAACTCTTTTTTTCCGAACTTCAGCCGGAAGTCATCAACACGTTTCATCAAAATCCTTGGGGCCTCCGCCGCCCCTGGCAACCCGCTTGATGGACGGCCCAAGCAAGCCCAGGGAGAACGGAGAATTGCAGGCCAGACCAGCCTTGCGAGGCCTGCATTCTACCCCTGCAGCGGCTTGTCAAAGCTGGCGGGCCGTCAATTCTCCGGCGCGGCTTGAGTACTTGACGCGAGCATCGAGTTTTTCGACCTGGACGCGAGCTGCACGCCCCCCATAGACCGCCGCTTTGAGCCACTCAAGCTCCGCCAGCAGGGACGCCTCGTCGTCTATGCTGGTGTGCCACACCTTTTGTTCCGCGTTCCAGCGGTAGGCCCTGGCTTTAAGCAAATCCTTGGCCTCAAACGGGGCGTTGTTGGCCTGCAGCCGGTAGCTCGGTCGGCGGCTGGCGGCGATGATTTTGGCCAGCCCGCTCTGAGCCGAACGGGGCAAAGCTTGAGCCAACACCGCGAGCAGCGCATGACAGTCGACTTCGGCCCGGTGGGCCTCATAAAACCAGCCCTTTTCCAAGGCCAGATACTCCAGCTTGGCCGAACCGTGGCCCTCCTTTTTCCAGTCGATATCGGCCAGGGAGCAGCCCCAGGGCAATTGCGCAAAGGCGGCTATGCGCGCCTCGCAAAAGGGGCGGTCAAAGCCGGCGTTGTGGGCAATCACCAGCTCAACGCCGTTCAGCATCGCGGCAATCCTGGCCTCATCGAGATGCTGCCCGCGCACCATTGCGTCGGAAATGCCGGTGATGGCCTCGATTTCTTTCGAGATCGGCAGGCCCGGGTCTTCCAGCGCGTCGTAGACCAGCACGTCGCCCACCGGCAAGCCGGTCGTGCTATCCACATCGACCCGCAGCATCGCCAGCTCAATGATTTTGTCGCGGCTGTGATCCAGCCCGGTGGTCTCGGTATCGAGCAGCAGCACCCGAGTCAACGGCCCTTGCGCAGCACGGTCAAAGTGATGAACCGGCACCAGACGGCGCAGTACCCGATAATCGGGATGGCGCTCAAGCGCGGCCGCCATGGCTTGGGCATCGAGCACCGGGCCGGTCTTGGGCGCCGGGGTGCGGCGTGCTTTTGGCTTGTTTTTTGGCGTCAGCTCCAGCGCCAGAGGGAGCTCGGCAGTGTCAAAGCCAAGCGGAAGTTGCAGGTTGCTCACGGGGTACTTTCGGATTGATAGTTGGACGAAGCCGCTACGCGGAGTAGTCCACCCCTGAGCTGACACGATTTATTCTGCACATTCACCCCGTCAATTCCGATGGGGTGATTCTGCAACATTTCGTGAGGACACAGCAGCATGAAGACC
>JAKFXU010000101.1 GCA_021731215.1 Rhodoferax sp. | reverse complement strand
CTATCTGTCGGGCCACCTGTTCGACGAAGTGGCGCTGGAAGTGCGCCGCTTTGCCAAGCGCCAGCTCGAAGAGCTGATTGACACGCGCGAGCCGCAACTGCTGGCCGGCATCGTCACCGATTTCCGCGTCATCAATGGCCAGCGCGGCAAGCTGGCCCTGTTCAAGCTGGACGACAAATCCGGCGTCATGGAGGCCCGCGCCGACGAGGCGCTGATCAACGCGCACCGCCATCTGCTCAAGGACGATGAATTGGTGATCGTGATGGGCAAGCTGCAGCCGGACCGTTTCTCCGGCGGCATGCAGTTGACCGTGACGCAAATCTGGGACCTGGACCAGGCGCGCTGCCGCTTCGGCAAATTCCTGCGCGTGGCGGTCAATGGGCAACTGCCCGATGTGGCCCGCATGCTCAAGGAGTATCCGGCGCAGCGCGAGATGACGGAGCAGGGTGAACTGGTGCGGGGCTTGAGTGTGCGTTTGGCCGTCAAGCGGCAGGTGGAGGCCGGCGCGGCCTCGGCCGAACTGCAACTGGGCGAGAGCGCCAAGTTTTACCCCAGCAATGCGGCGCTGGCCGGCTGGCGGGTGCAGGCCGGGCCGGGCCAGTCCGAGATCGTTTACGAGTGAAATGTGTGGGCCAAGAGGGTAGGGTGGGCAAAGCGCCAGCGTGCCCACCCTACGAGCTGTCGGAACCGTGGGTGTTTTGCTCAGCCTGCGATCAGTCCTTGGGCCGGAAACTGAATTCCAGCACCGGCGGCACCCGGCCGTCCAGATCGCGCGGCAGTACTGCGGTTTTATCAATGGCATTGATCACCGCATCGTCCCAGGATTTGACGCCGCTGGATTGGGTCAATTTGCGGCTGACGATGGTGCCGTCCGGTGCGGTTCGCACTTCAACTTCCGCCATCGGATTGCCGGCAATGTCCTCGGTGAACACGATGTTGGGCTTGATGCGCGCGCGAATGCGCCCGGCGTAGCCGGCGGACGGCCCGGACGACTGGCGCGCGCTGCCAGTGGCGCCTGATGCACCGCTGGCGCTGGCCAGCCCGCTCATGCGCTGCATGTTTTCCTGGCGCATGGCGTCGAGCTTTTTGGCCTCCTGCTGGGCCTTGAGCTCTTCTTTGCGTTGGGCTTGCTGCTCGGATTTTTTCTTTTCTTCGGCCGCTTTTTTGTCTTGCTCGCGCTGCGCTTGCAGGCGTTTTTTCTCCAGCAGCAGCTTTTCCTGTTTCAGTTTTTCCAGGCGCTGCTGCTCCAGTTCTCGTTGCCGTTGCAGTTGCGCCTGTTGTTCCTTTTGCAAGCGAAGTTTTTCCTGCGCCAGGGCAATGTTGGCGTCCGGCGGCGGGGCCGGCGCGGGGCGCGGCACAACAGGCGGCGCTGGCGGCTCCGGTGGCGCTTCGACCAGCTTGGGCGCCGCTGCCTGCGGCAGGGCAGACCACAGCTCGGCCTCGGCCGTGCTGCTCGTTGCCTCGCTGTTCCAGCGCACGCCCCAGGTCAGCGCCGCCAGCAAGACGGCGTGGGCCAGCACCGCCAATGCCAGCGCGCGCAGCAGGCCCGGTGTCGGCGGTGGCGCGAACGCCAGGCGATCGGTGGCGGCGTGCATGGCCTTAGTTGGCCAACTGCACCGACAAGCCCACGCGCTGCACGCCGGCGCGCTGCAGGCTGTCCATGACCTTGACCACGGATTCGTACTTGGTATTTTTGTCGGCGCTGATGACCACGGCCGAATTGGGCTGGCCGCTTTGCGCCTGGGTCACGGCGCTGGCAAGGTCTTGCAGCGCCAGCGAGGTGGATTTGTCCTGTAGCTTCATCTCGATTGATTCGTCTTGGCCAATGATGATTTGAATCACCTGGTCGGGCTGCCTGGCCGCCTTGCCGACACTGGGCACATTGATCACGCTGGGTGTGATCAGGGGGGCGGTCACCATGAAGATGATCAGCAGCACCAGCATCACGTCGATGAAGGGCACCATGTTGATCTCGTTGATGGTGCGCCGGCCGCGTCCGCGGCTTGCGAGCGATGGCATGGTTCAAGCTCCTGTCAGTGGCCGGAGGCCGACTGTGCGCCGACGTTGCGCTGCAGAATGTTGGAAAACTCTTCGATGAAGGTTTCCAGCTTGATCGCAATGCGGTCAATGTCGCGGGCAAAGCGGTTGTAGGCCAGCACCGCCGGAATGGCGGCGAACAGGCCAAGGGCGGTGGCCACCAGCGCCTCGGCAATGCCGGGGGCCACGCTGGCCAGTGTGACCGTCTGCAAGGACGCCAGCCCGGTGAAGGCATGCATGATGCCCCACACGGTGCCAAACAAGCCGACATAGGGCGAGACCGAACCGACCGAGGCCATGAAGGAGAGGTTGGTTTCCACCACGTCGAGCTCGCGCTGAAAGCTCGCGCGCATGGCGCGCCGCGCGCCGTCCATCAGGGTGCTGGCATCGGTGATGCGTTTCTCGTGCAGTTTCTGGTATTCGCGCATGCCACTGGCAAAAATGCGCTCCATCGGTCCGGCCTCGCGGGCGTTTTGGGTGGCGGCGGCGAACAGTTGATTGAGGCTGGTGCCGGACCAGAACTCGCGCTCGAATGCTTCATTGAGCGATTTCACCCGGTTCAGGGCAAACAGCTTGCGAAAGATGGCAGCCCAACTGGCCATGGAGACTACCAGCAGCAGCAGCATCACCAATTGCACGACCAGACTGGCGTTGAGCACCAGGTGCAGGATCGACAGGTCTTGGTTCATTTCAGGATTTCCAGAACGGTGGGTGGAATTCTTGCGGGCTTGTAGCGGGTGGCATCGACCCAGCCCACGCGGATCGTGCCTTCACACAACAGGGTGTTTGCGGCACGTGACTTGAGCCGGGCCTGCTGTTGTATTGTCATGGATGCGCGCCCGACCTCAAGCGGCCAGGCTGTAACCAAAAGTTCGTCATCCAGGCGGGCCGGCTGGTGGTAGCGCACATGGGTGTCGCTCACCACAAACATGCCGCCGCTGGTCTCGCGCAGCGCGCGCTGTTCAATGCCCAGCGAGCGCAGCCACTCGGTGCGGGCGCGCTCAAAAAACTTCAGGTAGTTGGCGTAGAACACGATGCCGCCGGCATCAGTGTCCTCCCAATACACCCGTACTGGCCATGTAAATATCCGCTGCGTTTGATCGGCGCCGCTCATGACAGCAAGGCTTTCAGGCGCTCGATCGCTTGCGCCAACTGCGGCATCGAATTGGCGGTGGAAAAGCGGATGAAGTTGTGCGTCTGGGCGCTGCCAAAGTCGCGCCCCGGGGTGACGGCCACATGGGCGCGCTGCATGATCTCAAAGGCAAGCTCCCAGCTGTCTTTGACGCCCAAGTGGGCGCAGGCCGCCGAGCAGTCGGCCCAGGCATAAAAAGCGCCATCGGGCCGCACCGGCACCGTCAGCCCGAGCGCATCGAGCGCCGGGATGAAGTAGTCGCGCCGGGCCTTGAATTGGGCGCGCCGGCGCTCGTACTCAAGCAGGCTGTCGGTTTCGAAGCAGGCCAGCGCGGCGTATTGCGCAATCGTACTGGGGCAGATAAACAGGTTTTGTGCCAGCCGCTCGATCACCGGCACCAGGCGCTCGGGCAGCACCAGCCAGCCCAGGCGCCAGCCGGTCATGTTGAAGTATTTGCTGAAACTGTTGATGCTGATGATGTCCTGGTCCAGCGCCAGTGCCGTCTGCGCGTATTGCGGGTCATGGCTCAGGCCGAGGTAGATTTCATCGACCAGCGTGATGCCGCCGTGCTGGCTGACCACGCTGTGAATGCGGCGCAACTGGTCCGGGTGGATCGAGGTGCCGGTCGGATTCGAGGGCGAGGCCAGCAGCACGCCGCGCGTGCCGGCGCTGCTGGCCTGGGTTTTCTCGCGCCAGGCGGCCTGCACCTGGTCGGCGCTGAGCTGAAAGCGCTGCGCCGCCGTGGTCGGGATCAGCACCGCCGTGCCGTCGGCCGCACTGACAAAGTGCCGGTTGCAGGGGTAGCTCGGGTCGGGCATCAGAATTTCGTCGCCGGCTTCGATCAGGGCTAGGCAGGCCAGTTGCAAGGCGGCCGAAGCGCCGGCTGTCACCACGATGCGGCTGGCCGGCACGGCGACGCCAAAGCGCTGGCCGTACCAGTCGCTGATGCGCTCGCGCAGCGCCAACAGGCCGATGGCCGGCGTGTAATGGGTCATGCCATCGCGCACCGCCTTGCCGGCGGCTTCTTGCACCAGCGCCGGCGCGGTAAAGTCGGGCTCGCCAATGTTGAGGAAGATCATGGGCGCAGCGGTGTGCGCCACCTGCGCGGCCAGCGCGGCGGCCGCCTTGGCCACCTCCATCACGTAGAAGGGCTCGATGCGCTGCGCCCGAGCGGAAATTTTCATGGGCGCGCTGAGCCCCGCTCGGCACCGATTTCGGCCGCGCGCAGACCGGGCGCCAACCCGTTGAGCACGGCGTTGACATACTTGTGGCCGTCGGTGCCGCCAAACTCCTTGGCCAGCTCCACGCATTCATTGAGCACCACCCGCCAGGGCACGTCCAGGCAGTGCTGCAGCTCGTAGGCGCCGATCCACAGGATGGCGTGCTCCACCGGCGAAATTTCTGCCAGTTTGCGGTCCAGCAGCGGCGCCAGCAGGGCGTCCAATTCAGTTGCCGCCTCGGTGCAGCCTTGCAGCAGGGCATCGAAGTGCACCGCGTCGGCTTTGGAAAAGCCGGCCAGGTCGCGCGTGAAGGCGTCAATGTCGGCCACCTCGTTTTGGCCGACCAGCTTCTGGTACAGCGCCTGCAAGGCGAACTCGCGCGCGCGCGAACGCTCGGACTTGCTGCCCGCCTTGCGCGCGCCGGTGCTGGTCAGGCCGGTGCGCGGCTGGCGCGGCGGGCGGCTGCCGATCGGCTTGGGCTTGAGATCGCTCATTAAATTGCTTCCAGTAAATTGGCCATTTCAACGGCAACACGAGCGGCATCGCGCCCCTTGTCGGTCTGTCGGGCGATCGCCTGCTCCAGATTCTCGGTGGTGAGAATGGCATTGGCGATCGGCACCTGGTAGTCGAGGGCGACCCGGCTGACGCCGGCGCTTGATTCATTGGCGACCAGCTCAAAGTGGTAGGTTTCGCCGCGAATAATGCAGCCCAGCGCCACCAGCGCGTCGTATTTCAACTTTTCCGCCATGGCCATCAAGGCCACCGGCACTTCCAGTGCGCCTGGCACCCGCACCAGATCAATGTTTTTTTCCGGCACGCCCAAGGCCATCAGCTCGGCTTTGCAGGCTTGGGCCAGTGCGTCGGTAATGGCCTCGTTAAAACGGGCCTGAACCAGGCCGATGCTGAGTTTTTTACCGCTCAGGTACTGGTCGGTGGAATCCAGTATGCCCTTGTCTGCGCCAAACATAGTTCGATCTTTCTCGGTGTTATTTGGTGATGTAGCCGGCAATTTCGAGCCCGTAACCGGCCATGCTGGGCATGCGGCGCGGGTTGCCCATCAGCAGCATTTTGTGCACGCCGCATTCGCGCAGGATCTGCGCCCCGATGCCATAGGTGCGCAAGTCCAGGCGACCGCGCTCCGGGCCATGGCTGGCGCGCGCGGTGCCGCCGAACTGCGCCAGCAATTGCTCGGCGCTCTCGCCGCAATTGAGCAGCACCACCACCCCCTTGCCCTCGGAGGCGATGCGTGCCAGGCTGGCATCCAGACTCCAGGAGTGCATGGCGCGGCCGACTTCGAGCGCATCGAGCACCGACAGCGGCTCATGCACGCGCGCCGCGACCGTGTCGTCGGGGCCCCACTGGCCTTTGACCAGGGCCAGATGGACGCCCTGGGCAATCTTGTCCTGGAAGGCGTGCAGGGTGAATTCGCCGAAGGCCGTGGTGAGCGGGCGCGAGCCCACTTTTTCAACCAGCGACTCGACCCGGCTGCGGTGGGCGATCAGGTCGGCAATGGTGCCGATCTTGAGGCCGTGCTCGGCGCCAAACAGTTGCAGGTCGGGCAGGCGCGCCATGGTGCCGTCGTCCTTCATGATCTCGCAGATCACCGCCGCCGGCGAGCAGCCCGCCATGCTTGCGAGGTCGCAGCCGGCCTCGGTGTGGCCGGCGCGTATCAGCACGCCGCCGTCGACCGCCTGCAGCGGGAAGATATGGCCGGGTTGCACCAGATCGTCCGGCGTGGCATGGTTGGCGACCGCCGCCTGCACGGTGCGGGCCCGGTCGGCCGCCGAGATGCCGGTGGTGACGCCTTGCGCGGCTTCGATCGAGACCGTGAAGGCAGTGCCTTTCTTGTCGCCATTGCGCACCGTCATGGGGGGCAACTGCAGCCGTTCACAGCGTTCGCGCGTGAGCGTCAGGCAAATCAGGCCGCGACCAAAACGCGCCATGAAATTGATGGCATCGGCGCTGACGTGGTCGGCCGCCAGCACCAGGTCGCCTTCGTTCTCGCGGTCTTCTTCGTCCACCAGAATCACCATGCGCCCGGCGCGCATGTCAGCCACGATGTCTTCAACCGGAGAAATTGCCACGGGGGAGAGGGTGCTCATGCAGATGTCTTTCAGGAAGTCTTGATCAATAAGGGGGCGATGGGCTGCTGGCCTCAAGGCGCAAGCGGGCGGGTTGGCTGGGGCTCGGGCTGCAGCATGCGCTCAACGTAGCGCGCAATCAGGTCAATTTCCAGATTCACCGGCGAGCCTTCAACAAGCGTTCCGAGCGCGGTGTGCTGCACCGTGTGCGGAACCAGGTTGATGCTGACTTCACAACCCGGCGCCTGATCCTCGATGCGGTTGACCGTCAGGCTGACGCCATTGACCGTGATGGAACCTTTGTAGGCCAGGTATTTGGCCAGCGCGCGCGGTGCCAGCACGCGCAGTTGCCAGCTTTCGCCGACCTGCGCAAAATGGGTCACGCGCCCAATGCCGTCCACATGGCCCGACACCAGGTGGCCCCCGAGGCGCTCGTTGGCGCGCAGCGCTTTTTCCAGGTTGATGGCGCCGGTTTGCGCCAGCCCGGCGGTTTTGTCCAGCGATTCGGCCGAAATATCGACCGTGAACTGATGTTGCGCGGGGGCGAGCGTGGTCACCGTCATGCAGGCGCCGTTGAGCGCAATGCTGTCGCCCAGAGCGACGTCGTCGAGGAAGGCCGGTGGGCATTCGATGGTGAGGCGCTTGCCGTGGCTAGCAGTGGGGCCTGAAGCGTGAACGGCGGCGATGCGCCCCAAGCCGGTGATGATTCCAGTAAACATAGCTATATTTTCGCAGGGAAAGGCCGGCTGGCCGGGTGAGACGCTAAAACTTGTGACTCAAAACCGGTCGCGGCCTGGAATCCGGGCCACGATGCGCAGGTCTGGCCCGAGCATGGCGGTCGATTTGAACTCCAGGGCAATCGCCTGGCTCAATTCCGACAGGGGTCCGAAACTGGCCATGTCGCGGCCCTGGCCGATCAGCCGGGGCGCCAGGTACAGCACCAACTCGTCGACCAGCCCGGCGCGAATCAGGGCGCCATTGAGCCGGTGGCCGGCTTCCACATGCAGCTCATTGATCTCGCGCGCGCCCAGATCGCGCAGCATGGCGGCCAGGTCAACCTGGCCCTGGGTGGCGGCTTGCTGGCCGGGCCGGTAGATGACGGTGGCGCCACGGGCCTCGAGCGCCGCCTGTCTGGCCGCATCGGGCACGGCGGCATAGATGGTGACGGGGCGAGCGGCGCTCCACAATTGAGCGTCCAGCGGTGTTTCCAGCCGGCTGTCGACCAGCACCAGTTGCGGCTGGCGCGGCGTCTCCACCAGGCGCACGTCGAGCCGCGGATTGTCGGCCAGCACGGTGCCAATGCCGCTGAGCACGGCGCTGGCGCGGGCGCGCCAGGCATGACCGTCGGCGCGCGCGGGCGGCGCGCTAATCCATTGGCTGGCGCCGTTATGGAGCGCGGTTTTGCCGTCCAGCGAGGCGGCAATCTTCAGGCGCACCCAGGGCGTCTGGCGCAGCATGCGGCTGAAAAAGCCGATGTTGAGCTCGCGCGTGGCCAGCGCAGCCGGGTGGTCGCGCGCGAGCACGCTGACCTCGATGCCGGCTGCGCGCAGCCGCGCCATGCCCTGGCCGGCCACCAGCGGATTGGGGTCTTGCTGGGCCACCAGCACCCGCGCCACGCCGGCGTCGATCAGCGCGTCGCAGCACGGCGGCGTGCGGCCAAAGTGGGAACAGGGCTCGAGCGTGACGAAGACGCTGGCACCGCGCAGCGAGTGGCCGGCGGCCTGCGCGGCGCGCAGCGCCATCACTTCAGCATGGGCCTGGCCGACGCGCTGGGTATGGCCTTGTCCCAAGGTGCGGCCGCTGGCGTCCACGATGACGCAGCCAACGCGCGGGTTGGGGTCGCACGCGAACGTGGCCAAGGCGGCTTGCGCGCTGGCATCCTGCAGCGCGCGGTCGGATGGAAACAGGGGGGGCATGGGGTCGGTTTTTGCCATGTGTCGAAATTATCCAGTGCTTGCATTTGCCGGCCAGGCGGCCAAGCCTCAGGCGGCCGCCGTTTCTGCTGGCGGCTGCCCCAGGGAGCGCAGCACATCGCGCACCAGCTGCGCCCGCTCCCGGGCCTGCGGCAAGGCGCGCTCGATGCGCAATTTTTCGCTGCCGGCGAGCTTGATGTGCTTGTTTTTCTGAACCAGCTCAATGATGCGCAGCGAGTCGATCGGCGGATTTTTCTGGAAGGTGATGGTAATGACGGCGGGGGCGGCATCGACCTTGACCACGCCATAGGGCTTGGCGATGACGCGCAGGCGGTGCACGTCGATCAGCGTTTGCGCCTGGGCCGGCAGTTTGCCGAAGCGGTCGACGATTTCTTCCAGCAGCGCGTCGATCTGAGCGGTGGTTTTGGCGCTGGCCAGCTTCTTGTAAAAACTCAGGCGCAAATGCACGTCGCCGCAGTAGTCGTCGGGTAGGAGCGCCGGGGCATGCAGGTTGATGTCGGTGCTGACCTTGAGTGGACTCAGCAAATCGGGCTCGATGCCGGCTTTGAGGCAGCGCACCGCCTCGCTCAGCATTTCGTTGTAAAGCTGAAAGCCGATTTCCAGCATATTGCCGCTCTGGTTTTCGCCCAGCACCTCGCCGGCGCCGCGAATCTCCAGGTCGTGCATGGCCAGGTAAAAACCGGAGCCGAGTTCTTCCATCTGCTGAATCGCGTCCAGCCGCTGGCTGGCCTGCTTGGTCAAGCCTTCCAGATCGGGCACCATCAGGTAGGCATAGGCCTGGTGGTGGCTGCGGCCGACGCGCCCGCGCAACTGGTGTAACTGGGCCAGGCCGAACTTGTCGGCCCGGCTCATCACGATGGTGTTGGCGGTCGGCACGTCGATGCCGGTCTCGATGATGGTCGAGCACAGCAGCAGGTTGTAGCGCTGCGCCACAAAGTCGCGCATCACGCTCTCCAACTGGCGCTCGGGCATCTGGCCGTGCGCCACTGCGATGCGGGCCTCGGGCAGCAGTTCTTCCAGTTTTGCGCGGCGGTTCTCGATCGTTTCGACTTCGTTGTGCAAGAAGTAAACCTGGCCGCCGCGCTTGAGCTCGCGCAGCACCGCTTCGCGGATCACGCCGTTGCCCTCGGTGCGCACGAAGGTCTTGATCGCCAGCCGGCGCTGCGGCGCGGTGGCGATCACGCTCAGGTCGCGCAGGCCCTCTAAAGCCATGCCCAGCGTGCGCGGAATCGGGGTGGCGGTAAGCGTGAGCACATCGACCTCGGCGCGCAGGGCTTTCATGGCCTCCTTGTGGCGCACGCCAAAGCGGTGTTCCTCGTCGATGATGAGCAGGCCCAGGTCGTGAAACTTGGTGTTCTGGCTCAGCAGCTTGTGGGTGCCGACCACGATGTCGACCGTGCCATCAGCCAGGCCCCTCAGTGCAGTGCTGATTTCCTTGGCCGAGCGAAAGCGGCTCATCTCGGCCACCTTGACTGGCCATTTGGCAAAGCGGTCGACCAGCGTCTGGTAATGCTGCTCGGCCAGCAGGGTGGTCGGTGCCAGCAGCGCCACCTGTTTGCCGCCGGTGATGCCGATGAAGGCAGCGCGCAGGGCGACCTCGGTCTTGCCAAAGCCGACGTCGCCGCAGATCAGGCGGTCCATCGGGCGCGGGCTGATCATGTCCTGAATCACTGCGTGAATGGCGGCGCTCTGGTCGGCGGTTTCCTCAAAGCCGAAGTCGTTGGCGAAGGATTCGTAATCGTTGGGCGAGTAGCGGAAGGCGTGGCCTTCGCGCGCGGCGCGCCGGGCGTAGATATTGAGCAGTTCGGCGGCCGAGTCGCGCACTTGTTCGGCCGCCTTGCGCTTGGCTTTTTCCCACTGGCCCGAGCCCAGTTTGTGCAGCGGCGCCTCGTCGGCACTGACACCGGTGTAGCGGCTGATCAGTTGCAACTGGCTGACCGGCACATAGAGCGTGGCTTGATCCGCGTATTCCAGATGCAGAAATTCCTGCATTTCGGGTTCGCCATTGGCCTGCACCTGTCCCAAGTCCAGATTGATCAGCCCCTGGTAGCGGCCAATGCCGTGCGCCGAGTGCACCACCGGGTCGCCCACCTTGAGCTCGCTCAGGTCTTTGATCAGCGCTTCGACGTCGCTGACCTGCTCCTGCTGTTTGCGCCGGCGCGTGCTGGGGCCGGCGGCGAACAGCTCGGTTTCGGTGACGAAATCGATGCCGGCTTCGAGCCAGGCGAAGCCGGTGTTCAATAATGAAGTGGCAATGCCCAGCTTTTCATCGCTGCTTAAAAACTCGGCAATCGAATCGAAAGAGGGCGGACTCAACTGGCTGGCGTGCAGAAAATCCAGCAGGCTGGTTTTGCGGCCTTCGCTTTCGGCCAGTATCAGGACCCGGTGCGCGGTGTTGCGGACGTGATCTTTCAGCCGAGCCAATGGCTCCTCAGCGCCGCGCACGACCGACAGCACACCCAGGCTTTGAAACCGGGCGTTGTCAGCCACATCTCCAATCGAAGGCCGCAGCGCCAGTTGCGCGTGCTGATTGACGCGGGCGTAAAACTGTTCAATACCGAGAAACAGCGTTTCGGGCGGCAGCACGGGTCGCTCGGGGTCACCTTGCACCAGCCGGTAGCGCTCTTTCGTGTCTTGCCAGAAATGCGCAAAGGCCGGCTCCAGGTCGCCATGCAGCACCACGCTGGCGTCGGCACCGAGGTAGTCAAATACGGTGGCGGTCTGGTCAAAGAACAGCGGCAGGTAGTACTCGATGCCGGCGGTGGCCACGCCGTTGCCGATGTCCTTGTAGATGCGGCTCTTGGTCGGGTCGCCTTCCAGCAGTTCACGCCAGCGGCTGCGAAAACGCGCGCGGGCCGCGTCGTCCATCGGGAATTCCCTGCCGGGAAGCAGGCGCAGCTCGGGCACCGGGTACAGGCTGCGCTGGCTGTCGGGGTCAAAGCTGCGGATGCTGTCGATCTCGTCGTCAAACAGATCGACCCGATAGGGCATGGCGCTGCCCATGGGAAAGAGGTCAATCAGCCCGCCGCGCACCGCGTATTCGCCGGGGCTGATCACCTGCGTGACATGGCTGTAGCCGGCCAGGGTCAACTGGGCCTTGAGCTGGGCTTCGTCGAGCTGTTGCTTGACCTTGAAGTGAAAGGTGTAGCCGGCCAGAAAACTCGGCGGCGCCAGCCGATAGAGCGCGGTGGTGGCGGGCACGATGACCACGTCGGCGCCGGACTGCTGGTCGCGCTGGCCCCCTGCAACATGCAGGCGCCACAGCGTCGCCAGCCGTTCGCTGATCAGGTCCTGGTGCGGTGAAAACGTGTCGTAAGGCAGGGTTTCCCAGTCGGGGAACAGCACGCAGCGCAAGTCAGGTGCAAAGAACGCAATCTCGTCGAGCAGGCGCTGGGCATCGGTGGCGTCGGCCGTGACGATCGCCGTCAGCTTGCCCAAACCCTTCTCGCGCAGGCCCAGTTGCGCCAGCAGCAAGGCGTCGGCTGACCCGACCGGGCGGGGCAGGGTGTAACGTTTGCCGGGATGCAGTTTGGGTAAATCCATGAATCGCTTGCTGACCACTCGTTGAGTTCAAAAACACAAATACCAAACACCCCCCGCACCGCAGCGGGGGGTGTTTGGCAGCGCTGACCCAGGGGATTTTAGAATGGGGGCCACGCCCATGACTGACGACCCCACAAATTCCCCCGCCAATCCCCGCTGCTGGGCCCTGATTCCCTGCGCCGGCAGCGGCACGCGCGCCGGTTCGGCCGGGCCCAAACAGTACCAGCACCTGGCCGGCCAGCCGCTGGTGCTGCACACCCTGGCGGCCTTCGCCGCGGTGGCCAGAATCGCCAACAGCGCGGTTGTGGTGGCGCTGGATGACGATTTTTTTGCCTCGCAGCAGGCGACTTGTTGGATTGCCCACTGCGGCGGCACCACGCGGGCGGCCAGTGTTTTCAATGGCTTGGCGTTCTTGTTGCAGCACGGTGCCGCCCGGCACGACTGGGTGCTGGTGCATGACGCGGCGCGCTGCCTGATCACGCCGGCGCAAATCGAGGCCTTGATCGAGGCCTGTGCCGCCGACGAAGTCGGTGGCCTGCTGGCGCACAAACTGGCGGACACGCTCAAAAGTGAAGTCGGCGGCCGGGCGGCATGCACGATTGACCGCAGCGACAAATGGCTGGCCCAGACGCCGCAGATGTTTCGCATTGGCCGCTTGATGGAGGCACTGGCGCAGGCCGGCAGCGAGGTGACCGACGAATCCAGCGCCATGGAGGCCATCGGCTTGAGCCCCAAGCTGGTGCCGGGCAGCGCGCAGAACTTCAAGGTCACTTACCCGGAAGATTTTGCGCTGGCTGAAGCGGTGTTGATCGCGCGCGCAATGCCAAGATAGGTGGACAGGGCGAACAAAAAAGCATGAAATTAATAGCTGCTCGCGCACGTTCTACGGTTGCTACAGTCATTCTTCGCTAAAAAGTTATGGCACTGTGATCATACTTGTAAATTCATACTAAACAAGCCATACTGTAGCCTCAACTTTAGGAGGTACGCATGGAAGCTATTGACGTGACTCTGGCCGAGCGTGGTCAGATTGTGATACCCAAAGAAGCCCGCGATGCGCTGGGGCTCAAAGCCGGCAGCAAGCTGCAAATCCGCCTTGACGGCAACCGGCTGGTGGTCGAAAAAAAAGTGGCGCTTGACCTGAGCCGCTGGGTTGGCAAAGCCGTGGATGACGGCCTGACCCGTGACGAAGCCTTGGCCGAACTGCGCGGTCGGGCGGTGCCATGGCAAGCCGAAGACGGCAAGCCATGAAAACGGCGGTCGATTCCAGCGTGTTGTTCGACATCGTCAAAGGCGCGCCCGGCGCGGTAGCGGCGCAAACCGCATTGGAAGCTGCGCTGGCC
>JAKFXU010000102.1 GCA_021731215.1 Rhodoferax sp. | reverse complement strand
CGCCATGCCGGCGCAGTCGCCCACGTTGTCGCCCACGTTGTCGGCAATCACCGCCGGGTTGCGCGGATCGTCCTCGGGAATGCCGGCCTCGACCTTGCCCACCAGGTCGGCGCCGACGTCAGCGCCTTTGGTGAAGATGCCGCCGCCCAGACGCGCAAAGATCGAGATCAGCGAGGCGCCAAAGGCAAAGCCGATCAGCGGGTTGAGCAGCGTGGCCAGGTTCGCATCGGGTGTGAGGTTGCCGTTGCCGACCAGGAACCAGTAGAAACCGGTGACACCCAACAGGCCAAGCCCGACCACCAGCATGCCGGTGATGGCGCCGCCGCGAAAGGCCACGTCCAGTGCCGGGCCAATGCCTTTGGTGGCGGCCTGGGCGGTGCGTACATTGGCGCGCACCGAGACATTCATGCCAATGAAGCCGCAAGCGCCGGACAGCACCGCGCCGACGACGAAGCCGACGGCACTGACGGAGTCAAGGAAAAGACCGATCAGAATGGTCAGCACCACGCCCACGATGGCAATGGTTTTGTACTGCCGTGCCAGATAGGCGGCGGCGCCGGTTTGAATGGCGGCTGCAATTTCCTGCATTCGCGCGTTGCCAGCATCTTGGGAAAGAATCCAACTGCGTGCCCAAAAGCCGTAAGCCACGGCAATGAACCCGCAAACAAGCGCCAAAATAAGCGCTGAGTTGCCTGTCATATGAATCTCCTGTCGTTGTTTCGCTGAGTAGTAGTGCAACGCAATCGGCACCACCGCTGCGTTGCTTCCTCGCCGCGCAACATCAACAGAGAATTGATGCCGGCGATTGGCCAACCGGCGCACTGTACCGTGAAAAATGTCGATTTCGGAGCCGGGCAAGGGGCGAGTAAGTAAAATCAGGGTTAATCCTTAGTGCTTACTGATCTAACTCAATCCAGAGAACCCACCATGTCCCTTGATAACGTCACCCCTGGCCATAACGTTCCCGAATCTTTCAACGTGATCATCGAAATCCCGATGAATGCCGACCCCGTCAAGTACGAGGTGGACAAGGCCACGGGCGCCATCTTCGTGGACCGCTTCATGAGCACCTCGATGCACTATCCGACCAACTACGGCTATGTGCCCAAGACCATTTCAGGCGACGGCGACCCGGTCGATGTGCTGGTGGTGACCCCGGTGCCCTTGATCCCCGGTGTGGTGGTGACCTGCCGCGCCATTGGCATTCTGAAGATGGAGGACGAAGCCGGTGAGGACGGCAAGATATTGGCGGTGCCGACCGACAAAATTCTGTCGATTTATTCGCAATGGAAAAAGCCCGAAGACCTCAATCCGCTGCGCCTGAAAACCATCGCTCACTTCTTTGAGCACTACAAGGATCTGGAAGAAGGCAAGTGGGTCAAGATTCTGGGTTGGGAAGGGGCTGAATCGGCGCAGAAGGAAATTCTGGACGGCATCGCCAACTACAACAAAGCGCACGAATAAGCTACGCTTGCCAGCGTTGCTGGCGCGCATCGGACGAGCGTGCGCAGCTATTAAAAAAGCCTGCTGGTGGCGCCACCTGCAGGCTTTTTTGCTGGACGGCAATTCCGCGCCTGGATAGACCCGGCTTTTGGCATTGGGATCCGCGTTGCCTGTGTATCATGCACCGAAGGAACCACCCGCAGCAAAGGAATCGAAGTCATGGAAACGATGCAGAAAAGAAGCTCAAACAGCTTTCAAACCGGCGCTCCCGCAGCGCAATCCGGGGTGGATGGCGGTCAGTATCTTACGTTGCGGCTTGGGGGTGAAGAATACGCCATCGACATTTTGCGGGTGCAGGAAATCCGCTCTTATGAAGAACCCACCCGCATGGTCAATGCGCCGATCTTCATCAAGGGCGTGATCAATTTGCGCGGTGTCATCGTGCCGATTGTCGATCTGCGTCTCAAGCTCAATATCGACAAGGTGGAGTACAACGAATTCACGGTTGTCATCATTTTGAACGTGCGTGGAACAGTCATTGGGGCGGTGGTGGACGCGGTGTCGGATGTGGTGACCCTGACTTCCCAGTCCATCAAGCCGGCGCCCCAGTTCGAAACCGCCATCGATTCGCGCTTCATTACGGGCTTGGCCAACCTGGGCGAGCGCATGCTGATCGTGATGAATATGGAAGCTTTGCTGAGCAATGCTGAAATGGGCATGGTGACAGGCTTGGCGCGGTCGTGACCGGTGCAGCGAGCTGTGTTGCGCCTGCCGTTTCAAGTGCCTGCGGTGCTTCTGAATGGGCTGCGCTGTTTCAGCTCGTCAAGGTACTGGTCAATGCCCTGATCTTCGCGCTGCAGAAATCGTCCCACCGCATCGGCAAACGCCGCTTGCGCCAGCCAGTGGGCGCTGGCGGTTTTGACGGGCAGCAGGGCGCGCGCCATTTTGTGCTCGCCCTGGGCGCCACCCTCAAAACTCTGGTAGGCGTGCTCAATGCACCAGGCCAGCGGCTGGTAGTAGCAGGCCTCGAAGTGCAGGCAGTCCACCCGCTCCAGCGCACCCCAGTAGCGACCGTAGGCAACGCCCCCTCTTTTTGATGGGAAATTTTCGACTTCGGCGGCCGTGTCATGGGCGCTGATGGCGATCAGACTTGCAGCAATCGCTTGCCCCTGGCGCTGCGCTATAAACAGCAGCCAGTTCTCGGGCATGCTACTGGCCATGCGGCGAAAGAAGTCGCGACTCAGGTAGGGCGTGTGGCCGTGCTCCAGGTAGGTGCGCTGGTAGCAGCGGTAGAAAAAATCCCAGTCCGGGGTCGTGATGGATGGCCCCAGCGACCAGCGGAAGCTGACGCCGGCGTCAGTCACCTTGCGGCGCTCCTGGCGGATTTTTTTGCGCTTTTCCTGCGACAGCGATGCCAGAAAGCTGTCGAAGTCAGCATAGGCGGGGGCGCTGTTGCGCCAATGAAACTGCACCGCATGGCGCAGCATCATGCCCGCGCTCTCACCCGCCTGGATGTCGTCGGCGCTGCCAAACAGCAGGTGCAGGGATGACAGCCCCTGGGCCTCACACCATGCAATCAGGGCTTTGATCAGCGCGACCCGGTCGGCGGCGTTGCGCGCCATTAATCGGGTGCCCGGCACCGGTGTGAAAGGCACGGCCACCAACGCTTTGGGGTAGTAGACCAGGCCATGCTGCAAGTAGGCATGGGCCCAGGCGTGGTCGAACACGTATTCGCCATGGGAATGGGCTTTGAGGTAGAGCGCACAGGCGCCCACCAAGGTCCCGTTTTGTTCCAGCATGATGAAGCGCGGCGTCCAACCGGTCTCGGGTCTGGCACTGCCACTGTGATGCAGCGCAGCCAGGTACTCATGGCGCATGAAGGGCGTCGCTTCTGATTGCGAACTCAACAGTTGGTTCCAGTGCGCGGCCTTCACCTCATCAGGTGAATTCAGGACCCGGATGACATAATTGTCGGACTCTTGCTTCACTGGCTTCCCATTTCTTTTTACACCTGCGCTACATGACACTCAAACTCTGCGTGGCCCAACTCAATTTCGTAGTGGGCGACCTGGCCGGCAACGCAAAAAAAATCATTGACGCGGCGCGCTCGGCCTATGCCGATGGAGTACGTCTACTGCTGACGCCCGAACTCTCGATTTGTGGCTACGCAGCGGAGGACCTGTTTCTGCGCCCGGCCTTTATTGCTGCCTGCGATGATGCCGTGAAAGCAGTGGCCCGCGAACTGGCCGGGTTAAAAGACATGACGGTCGTCATTGGGCACCCGAGCGGGGGTGACAGCCGAACCCGCTCGGTGGCGGTGCAAAACCGCCACAACGCTGCCAGCGTGTTGTGCGAGGGCGCCGTGGTGGCCAGCTACGCCAAGCGGGAGTTGCCCAACTATCAGGTGTTCGACGAACGGCGCTATTTCACGCCGGGCCAGGGCGTGTGCGTGTTCGAGGCCGGCGTGGCCGGCAGCAAGGTCAAAGTGGGCCTGCTGATCTGTGAGGACGCCTGGTTTGAAGAGCCCACGCGGCTGACCCAGCAGGCTGGTGCCGAGCTGCTGGCCGTCATTAACGCGTCGCCGTTTCACGTCGGCAAGGGCGATGAGCGCGAGCAGATGATGCGCACCCGGGTCCAGGCCTGTGGTTTGCCGCTGGTCTATGCGCATCTGGTCGGGGGCCAGGATGAAGTGGTGTTTGAAGGCCACTCGTTTGCGCTCAACGCGGACGGTGCGCTGGCCGGACGCGCGCCCGGTTTTGTCGAGAACCTGTTCATGGTGGACGTTAATCAGACCCAAGCTGCGCTTCATTTGGAAGCACTGGTGGCACCGCAGCGATCCCCCGAGGCTGACCTGTGGGACGCGCTGGTGCTGGGCGTGCGTGATTACATTGGCAAGAACGGCTTCCCCGGCGTGATTTTGGGTCTGTCGGGCGGCATTGACTCGGCACTGGTGCTGGCGGTGGCGGTGGATGCCCTGGGCAAAGACCGGGTTCGCACCGTGATGATGCCTTCGCCCTACACGGCTGATATCAGCTGGATTGACGCGCGGGACATGGCGCAGCGCCTGGGCGTGCGCTACGACGAGATTTCCATCGTGCCGGAATTTGAAGCCTTCAAGACGTCCTTGGCCGGTGAGTTCAAGGGTCTGGCGCAGGACACCACGGAGGAGAATATTCAGGCCCGCATTCGGGGCACGCTGCTGATGGCGCTGTCCAACAAGTTTGGCAGTATTGTCTTGACCACCGGCAACAAGTCCGAGATGGCAACCGGTTATTGCACGCTCTACGGCGATATGGCGGGTGGCTTTGCCGTGATCAAGGATCTGGCCAAGACCACGGTTTTCAGGCTGGCGCGCTGGCGCAACGCCAACGACCCCTACGGAACCGGAGTCGAGCCGATTCCGCAGCGCATCATCACCCGGCCGCCCAGCGCCGAATTGCGCCCGGAGCAGACTGACCAGGACAGTTTGCCCGCCTACGAGGTGCTCGACGCGATTTTGGAGCGCTACATGGAGAACGACCAGAGTCTGGAAGACATCATGGCCGCCGGTTTCTCCCGCGCTGATGTGGAAAAGGTGACGCGCCTGATCACCATCAATGAATACAAGCGCCGCCAGGCGCCCGTGGGCATTCGGGTCACCCACCGCAGCTTTGGCAAGGATTGGCGTTATCCTATTACCAATCGCTTTCGCGCGTGACGGTTCTATATTTTTGCGGAACAGGTCGCGCTGACACCGTCGCAGACCGCTCCCCAACTGACTTTAAAGAGGAAAAACATGAAACAGATCACCGCCATTGTCAAACCGTTCAAGCTCGAAGAGGTGCGTGAAGCGCTGGCCGAATGTGGGGTTACCGGACTCACCGTGACCGAGGTCAAGGGTTTTGGTCGTCAGAAGGGTCATACTGAACTCTACCGCGGCGCCGAGTACGTGGTTGACTTTCTGCCCAAGGTGAAAGTAGAAGTAGTGGTAAAAATCGACGATGTGGATCGCTGCGTCGATGCGATCGTGAAGGCCGCCCACACCGGCAAGATCGGTGACGGCAAGATATTTGTGACCGCCGTGGAGCGGGTGGTGCGTATCCGCACCGGCGAGCAGGACGAGTCAGCGATCTGAAAAGCCGGATTCAGGCGCCCGGTCGACTCAGGCGCGGCTTTGAAACGAGCCGGGTGCCGGCCAGCGCATCGTGCCAGAACTGTTGTTGGGGGTGAAAACGGCTCAGGATGGCCCATACGGCCACCCAACCGAGGACGATGACGACCGATTCAGCGCCCGACAGCTTGAAGGGTGCGACCGCCGCCAGGGCCGGTAGGAACCAGAGCCAGCTCAACAGGTAGCGAAGCAAAGCACGGGCCTGTGTGATGGGGTGTCCCGAGCGATCCACCACGGTGATGTCCCAGGTTTTCATGGCCAGGGTTTGCCCCTTGGCCCACAACCACACGAAATAAATGCCGAAGATGATGAACAGGAAGGCCTGAAGGGCATGGCGGTTGTCCATCGCGTTGCGGGTTTGGCTGAGCGTTCCAAACAGATAGCCGGCGATGAAAACCACGCCGAACATCAACAGGCCTTCATAGAGCCAGCAGGCCATGCGTCGGGTGAGACTGGGCGTTTTCAACTCGGGATTCATTCGGACAACACCGGCAGCGTTGAGTTTTCCTGCGGGGGTGCAGGCGTAACCAGCGCATGTGAGCGCGGGAGTAGGGTATTGCGATCGAGCGCGGAGTCTGCAGTCGCTATTCTGGGTGTTTGCTTTGGTATGTGTCTGGTCACGGGTACGGCGGTTAGTTTTTGCGGAGGAACCGGTTTTGTGGCTGCGGCGGCACCGGCTGGTTTGGGAACGGCCGAAACCGCCAATTTTTGTTTTTCTTCAGGGCTGAGTGCCTGGTAGGCTTGCCAGGTGGCTGTTTTTTCGGTCCGGTCGAGTTGCTTGCTCTGGGCAAAATTCAATCGTGCCTGAGCGCGCTGCTGTTGGCTCAGAGCTACCCAATCCGTCATGCGGTTGTGCAGCTTGGCCTGCTCTGTCGGCGCCAGGCTTGGATAATTGGCCGCGATGGCGATCCATTTGCGCTTTTGGGATTCTGTCAGCGTGTTCCAGTTGGCCGCCAACGGCTTGAGTGACACCTTTTGCGCCGGCGTCAGGTCTTGCCATGCCGGTTTGGAGGTCCTTTTCAGTGCGTCCGAATTGGTCGCCAGGGCGTTTGAATTGGACAACTTCGCGGAAGATTGAGTCAATAAAGGTGTTGCCATCACCGTTTGCGCCCAAGTGTGCGAGGCGGAGGTGCTTAAAGCGGCCAAGATGCAAAAAGCCGTGCCATAAGCCAGTGCGCCGGCGATGACCGCAGGTTTGGGGTGGGCAACGTTGCGCGTGAACATCAGCATCGCCCGACTACTGATTCTGTCCGGCGCGCAGCTTGAGGAATTGGGCAAAACCCGGGTCGGTGTACGCAGCCGGGGGCAGGTCGTCTGTCAGCAAAGCGGCGTCAATTTCGGCCAACTCGTTGGCCCGTCTGTCATTTTGAATGGTATCGATGGTGATCAGGCCAACAACCAGGGCCACTAGCGGAAGCGCCGCTGCGGCGCGACCCCACCAGCCGAGCGGTTCATTGCCAAATGTGAGTACTCCGGCGCTCCCAGAGGCGGCTACGCTCGTGGCTGTTTGCATGACGGCTATCTTTCGCTTGCCCAATGCCTGCGCCCGGGCCGCGCGCAAACGCTCTGAAATGTCGTAAGGGAGCTCGTCAGCGGCGTCAGACAGGCGCGCCGCGACCTGCAAGCCGAAACGATCTTGAGCAAGCTGATTCTGGTATTGAATTGAATTTGTCATAGTGTCATTCCCTTCGCCCTCAGTGCATTACCAAGGGCCTGAATTGCCCGCGAGCAGTGTGTTTTGACACTGCCTTGCGAGCAACCCATGGCCGCAGCGGTCTCCGCCACGTCCAACTCTTCCCAGTAACGCATTAGGAAGGCTTCGCGTTGACGGTTCGGCAATTCTTGAATTTCCGCCTCGATCTGACGCAAGGTTTGCGCCCGTTGTGTAGAACTCTCCGCACTTTCTGTTTGGTCTGAGTGGTTTTGTACGTTTAAAGTTTCCAGCAGATCAAATTCTTCGTTCTCGCCAGCCGACTCGAAATCGCTCAGGTTTGAAAAAATGGCGTTGCGGGACTTTTGTCGTCGAAACCAGTCGAGGGTGCAGTTGGACAGAATGCGCTGGAACAGCATCGGAAACTCGGCCGCCGGCTTATGCCCGTAGTGCTCCGCCAATTTCATCATGCTGTCCTGCACGATGTCCAGCGCTGACTCTACGTTGCGCACATGGTAAACAGATCGTTTGAAGGCGCGTTTTTCGACGCTTTTCAGAAAATCAGAGAGTTCTTTTTCAGTTGCCAACGGATTTTGCCTCAGACTGGCAGTTGAAGTAGGATGGTCTCGTATTAACGCGTTAACGAGCTAAGCGGGCGCCAACGGTTTGAGCGAGGGGGTTTGGCCTTATTGGCGGGAATTGGGACACGCCTGTACTCTGGCCACTATGATAGATAGTACTTCTTGAACTCCTCGTTCGGTTCGCAGTTGGAGAAGACATAAACGGTCAGCCCGTTGGGAGCTTGAACGGCGAATCCGCGATCGCCCCACGGATGGTCTTCAAGTGGCATGACTGCTTGTACGCCCTTTGCCGCGAGCCTTATGCATGCCGAGGTACTTGCAGCGATCATGGTGATGCCTCCTCTGAGGCCTAATGAGTAGCGTTTATCTGCCGCGCTGCAATGCGGATAGAAACCAAGAGCGCCTCCTGCGGCTGATAAAGCATGTTGGACTGCGGGCTGTTCAGGCTAAAGGGGTTTGCAAGTTTCACCCCGATTGACTTTGCGCATTATGCCCCAGCACAGGTGGGAATTTGAGCTGTGACAGATCGTACAAACGCACACCACAACACCGCGCAAGGTGTCCAACGGGCACGCGCGGTTGGGCTGGTGGATTGTGTGGTCCGTGCGGCGACCCCATTGGTGGTTGACACAGGGCAAGCCCGTCAACCCAGCCGTTAAAGCAGCAACCGCCGTTGCCCAGAAACATCCGCCCGCGAGTTGGACCAGAGAACAGATGCCCGGTCCGCCAGCTTGGCCCACCCGCAGGCGTCTGGCAACCCGCGATAATCGACCCATGTCTTCCCCCAAAGTTTTATTCGGCTTTCACGCCGTCGGCGTGCGCCTCAAGACCGCGCCTCAATCCATCATCGAGATTTATTTCGAGCCGACGCGCCGCGATGCGCGCATGCGCCAGTTTCTGGAGAAAGCCAATGAGGCGGGCGCGCGCCTGATCGAGGCCGACGGCATCCGGCTGGCCAAGCTCTGTGGCGGCCACGGGCACCAGGGTGTGGCGGCGCGGGTGCAGGAGCTGGCGCAGGTGCATTCGCTGGACGAACTGCTGGAGCAGCATGAAGCCGCGCAGGCCGACAGGCCGCTGGCCCAGCGCCAGGCCTTGCTGATTCTGGTGCTCGACGGCGTCACCGATCCGCACAACCTGGGGGCCTGTCTGCGGGTGGCCGATGGCGCCGGCGTGAACGCCGTGATTGCGCCCAAAGACCATGCCGCCGGTATCAACGCCACCGTCGCCAAGGTGGCCAGCGGCGCGGCTGAGACCGTGCCTTACTTCATGGTGACCAATCTGGCGCGCACCCTGAACGAACTGAAGGAACGCAATATCTGGATCATCGGCACCAGCGACGTGGCGCCCAAGACGATTTACCAGGCCGACCTCACAGGCCCGGTGGCACTGGTGCTGGGCGCTGAAGGTGACGGCATGCGCCAGCTTACCGCCAAAACTTGCGATGAGCTGGTCAGCATTCCGATGCGCGGCGCGGTGGAGAGCCTGAACGTGTCGGTGGCCAGCGGCGTCTGCCTGTTTGAGGCCGTGCGTCAGCGCAGTTGAGCCTGCACGCCCCAGCACCCCCTCATCAAGCAGGAACCAGCATGACCCGTATTGCTGCACTTTTAATAGCCCTCGGTGCCGCCTTGGCAGCGGCTAGCTGCACGCAGGAGCAGCAAAACAAGATCAGCCGCAACATCCAGAACTGGACTGGCACCAACGGCGTGCTGGAAGTCTATGCCGGCGACAAAGTGGTGCGCCGCTTCCTGAAGATCGACAAGCTCAGCACCGCCATGGGCACCGACGACAACAAGCCGCGGCCTTACCGCTTTGGCTACGGCGTGCTGGACGAAAACCTGAATTTTGTGGCCGATCCGGACGAGAAAAAAGTGTATTTCGAGATCAGCGACTACGGCTCGAATTACCTGTTCTTCGAGAGCCCGCGCTGACCTGCTGCCGTCCTGGCCCAGTTAAAATCCAGCGTCTCCCCGGACCGGCCCAGTCAGCGTCTGCGCCTTGGGGCTATCGTCAACCCAGTCAGCCACCCAATCCAGGCCTCCAAAGTGACCCTGCACATCAGCCAATTCGAGGGCGGCAGCGCTCTCAGCAGTTTCCGTATTCAGCAGCTTTTGCCGCGCCTGCAAGCCGTGCACGACAAGATCAACGGCGTCGCCGCACGGTTTGTGCATCTGGTGACGTCTGATAGCGAGCCGCCGCCAGCCCTTAAAGAGCAACTGACGGCCTTGCTAAGCTACGGTGAGCCCTATGCCGGTCCGTCAGACGGGCTCCTGATCGTGGTCACGCCGCGCTTGGGCACGGTGTCGCCCTGGGCTTCCAAAGCAACCGATATCGCCCACAATTGCGGCCTCGCGGTGCGCCGGGTCGAGCGGGTGCTTGAATATCGTTTGACCCTCAAAGCGGGATTGCTGGGCATGAAGGCCAGCCTGTCGGAGTTGCAACTGGGGCAGATCGGCGCCCTGCTGCATGACCGCATGACCGAGAGCGTGATGTTTGACCGCGCCAGCGCCAGCGGCCTGTTCACTGAGCTGCAACCCATGCCGATGGCGCATGTGGACGTGCTCGGCGGCGGCAAGGCGGCGCTGGAAACGGCCAATACCCAATTTGGACTGGCGCTGGCAGCTGACGAAATTGATTACCTGGCACAGGCCTTCACCCAGTTGCAGCGCAACCCGACCGATGTGGAACTGATGATGTTTGCGCAGGCCAACAGCGAGCACTGCCGCCACAAGATTTTCAACGCCCGCTTCACGATTGACGGCGTGGCGCAGGACCAGAGCATGTTTGGCATGATCCGCCACACGCACCAGACGAACCCGCAGCACATGCTGGTGGCGTACTCGGACAATGCCTCCGTGATGGAAGGTGTGAGGGTCGAACGATTTGTAGCCAAATCGGCCTCTGGTCCACATGGAATAAGCGCAGCAAGCTATGAAAAGCATAGCGAAATAAACCATATTCTGATGAAGGTGGAAACCCACAACCACCCGACCGCCATCTCTCCTTTTCCGGGTGCTGCCACCGGTGCCGGCGGTGAGATTCGCGATGAAGGCGCCACCGGGCGCGGCTCCAAACCGAAGGCCGGGTTGACCGGCTTTACCGTGTCCACGCTGCGCTTTGATCCAGCGCCACAGGGCTACGGCAAACCCGAGCACATCGCCAGCCCCTTGCAGATCATGGTCGAAGGCCCGCTCGGCGGTGCGGCGTTCAATAATGAATTTGGGCGCCCCAATTTGCTGGGTTACTTCCGCGAATACGAGCAGAGCCTGAGCTACGCAGTGACCGACAAGGCCGGAGTGGCTGCGCCGAAGCAAGAGCAGCGCGGCTACCACAAACCGATCATGATCGCCGGCGGCCTGGGTGTGATCGATGCCACGCAGACCCACAAGATCGAGTTTCCGGCTGGCAGCCTGCTGATTCAATTGGGCGGCCCCGGCATGCGCATTGGCATGGGCGGCAGCGCGGCCAGCTCGATGGCGACCGGGGCCAACGCGGCCGAACTTGACTTTGATTCGGTCCAGCGCGGCAACCCCGAGATGGAGCGCCGGGCGCAGGAGGTCATCAACCAGTGCTGGATTCAGGGCGCTGGCAACCCCATTCTGGCGATCCACGACGTCGGCGCGGGCGGCTTGAGCAACGCCTTTCCCGAACTGAGCAACGACGCCGGGCGCGGTGCCCGCTTTGATCTGAGCGCCGTGCCGCTGGAAGAGTCCGGCATGGCACCGAAGGAAATCTGGTGCAACGAAAGCCAGGAGCGCTACGTGCTGGCGATCGCGCCCGAGTCGCTGGCGCTGTTCCAGGCCCTGTGCGAACGCGAGCGCTGCCCGTTTGCGGTGGTCGGCGTGGCGACCGAAGAACGTCAATTGGTGCTGGCGGATGAAGGTGCCGCGCGCCGCGCCGGGCCGCCCGAAGCAAGCGCAGCCCCCTCGGGGGGCAGCGCAGTACGCGCAGCGACAAGCGTGGGGGCTCCGGTCAACATGCCGATGAACGTGCTGCTGGGCAAGCCGCCCAAGATGCATCGCGACGTGAGCACGGTGCAGCGCAGCTTCGCGCCGGTCGATCTGACCGGCGTCGATCTGCAGAAAGCCTGCATCGCCGTGCTGGCCAGCCCGACCGTGGCGTCCAAGCGCTTTCTCATCACCATTGGCGACCGCAGCGTGGGCGGTTTGAGCCACCGCGACCAGATGGTGGGCCCCTGGCAGGTGCCGGTGGCCGACTGTGCCGTGACGCTGGCCGACTTCAAGGGTTTCGCCGGTGAAGCCATGAGCCTGGGCGAGCGCACGCCGCTGGCCACCGTCAACGCGCCGGCGTCTGGCCGCATGGCGGTGGCGGAGGCGATCACCAATTTGCTGGCGGCCCCGATCGAGTTGTCGCGCGTCAAACTGTCGGCCAACTGGATGGCGGCCTGCGGCGAGCCGGGCGAAGACGCCGCGCTCTATGCCACCGTGAAAGCGGTGGGACTGGAGCTGTGCCCGGCGCTGGGGATTTCGATTCCGGTGGGCAAGGATTCGCTCTCCATGCGCACCCAGTGGCAGGACGGGCAGGGCGCCAAAAAAGTGACCTCGCCCGTATCCCTGATCGTGACCGCCTTCGCCACACTGGCCGATGTGCGCGGCACGCTGACACCGCAGCTCAACGCGACCGAGGACAGCACGCTGCTGCTGATTGACCTGGGCCGCTGCCAGAACCGCATGGGCGCCAGCATGCTGGCGCAAACACTGGGGCAGCTCGGTGACGAGGTGCCCGATCTGGACCAGCCGCAGGATCTGGTGAACCTGGTCAAGGCCGTCAACGCTATGCGCGCCCAGGGCCAGATTCTGGCCTACCACGACCGCAGCGACGGCGGCCTGTTTGCCACCGTCTGCGAAATGGCGTTCGCCGGCCAGGTCGGCGTGGCGCTCAATGTGGACCTGCTGGTCACCGAGGGCGACGGCATCAGCGACAGCCGCGCCGAGCATGGCGACAGCAAAAACTGGGCCGGCCAGGTCAGTGTCCGGCGCGAGGAGCTCACGCTCAAAGCCTTGTTCAGCGAAGAGCTGGGCGTGGTGCTGCAGGTGCGCACAGTGCAGCGCAATGACGTCATGCAAACCCTGCGCGAGCACGGCCTGAGCAAACACAGTCATTTCATCGGAAAAACCCGTTTGCCGGGCTCCGCCATGGCGCTCGGTGTCGGCGAGGTCCAGGTCTGGCGCGATGCCAAAGCCGTGTTCACTGCCAAGCTGCAGGACCTGCAGCAGGTCTGGGACAACACCAGCTGGAAGATCTGCCAGCAGCGCGACAACCCGGCCGGTGCCGACGCGGAGCACGCCGCCGTGGGCGACCCCTTGGACCCCGGTTTGCACCAGCATCTGAGTTTCGAGCCGGCGCTCAACCCTCACCCTGGCCCCGCGCTGATGCTGTCGCGCCCCAAAGTGGCGGTGCTGCGCGAGCAGGGCGTCAACTCGCATGTCGAGATGGCCTACGCCTTCACTGCCGCCGGTTTTGAAGCCTTTGACGTGCACATGAGCGACCTGCAAGCAGGCAGAGCCAGGCTGGCCGATTTCCAGGGCGTGGTGGCCTGCGGCGGCTTCAGCTACGGTGACACGCTGGGCGCCGGCATTGGCTGGGCACGCTCCATCACCTTCAATCCGGTGCTGGCCGAGCAGTTCAAGGCCTTCTTCGCGCGCAGCGACACCTT
>JAKFXU010000104.1 GCA_021731215.1 Rhodoferax sp. | reverse complement strand
CACCGGGCGGCGCGGCGTTGTTTGCGACTGTGAAAACTGCGGCTTTTGACAGTGGAGGCACAACACGGCATCATGGGCAATCGTTCAAAACTCGAGGTTGAATATCGCGGGCGTGATCCGGTAGCAGGTAGCAGGCCCCACACCGGGCAGGCGCGGCCGGCAATCAAACGGGCGGCCCTTGTCGGGGGTCAGACAACCATGCTCCAAAAGGACATGGCACACGGCTCGATAGTCAAAGCCTTGACAGACCTCAGACCGGAATGTTTCAGCCATGATGAAGTATTCAAAGCTCACACCCTCACCCAGGGCGGCGGGCATCCGGTCGCCAAACTCCGCCCCGTGCTGGCTATTGGTCTTGATCGGTTCGCCGTCCTCATTCAACATGCGCCGCACGCCGGCCCGTTGCAAGGTCTTGGGGGCGTGGTCATCGCTGCCACGGTGCCACATGGCAAAGCGGCCTTCGCCATGCGTTTCCAGAAAGCGCCGCACGGCCCGCAGCATGGCCACCACTTCCCCGTTACCGTTGCCGCCACGGGCGGCCAGCCAGGCGTCAAAGCAGGTGCGGGCCGCCCGCTCGCTCTCACCCACTGGCCAGCCGGTCAGGCCCGCCGCAGTGGCCATTTCACCGGCCGCGCCCACCAGCGCAAAGCGGGCGCCCACGCGTTCAACCTGCCCGCTTGAATCCTTCGGGATCATGGCCACGGCCAGGGCGTGCGATGCGCTGCGTATCGAGGCCTTGAGGGTGTCGGCGTTCGTGGTCAGCCATTCGAGCCAGGCGCGGCCGGGGGCACCGTACACGGTTTGAGCCTGCCCGGTGATGTGCTTGGCAAAGGCTGCGCCGCCGTCAAGGCCGTGCAGGCTTTCGAACGCACCCAGACCCATGCCGGCATCGGCCGGAATGTCGGCCATGCGCACTTCCTGCCCGGTGCGGGTGCGCTTCATGCCCTCGGCCATGTGGTCGGCCAGACCCAACTCGCCGGCACTCAGAAACAGCAGGCGCCAGGACTGCCGGGCACGCGGTGTGCCGGTGCGGTTGGCGCGGGCCTTGCCTTGCTCATTGGCCAGCATGTAGGCGCATTCACCCGCTACCTTGGGTTCAATCTGTGCGAGTTCATCGAGGATCAACAGGCCGTCGCAGTGCTGGGCGGCCGTGGCCTCCAGGGCGTTGTCGGTGGCCCGCCAGCGTTGCAGGTAGTTGGCACCGCCGTACACGCTGGCGGCCAGTTTCAGGGCCGTGGTCTTGCCGCTGGAGCTGTCGCCACGGTAGTGAAAGCCGCCGGATTCCATGCCTGCCGGGCGCAACAGCGGCCCGGCAAAGGCGCAGGCCACGGCAAACACAAGGCGCGAATTGCCCACGCACAAGGCCCCCACGCGCTCGCGCCATTGGTCGGAGCTGCCCTTGCTCTTGAAGGTGTTTTCCACCGCGCTATCGCTCTGAAACACGATGCGCTCGGCATCATCGCCAATGGTTTCACGGGGTAGCACAAAGGCGCGGCCGTGCCAGCCTATGCGGTCAGTGCAGCTTGCGAATTCTTCAGGGGTGCGGGTCTGTATGTACTGCGTCAGCAGGTTGCGGGCGCGGGGCGTGGTGGCAATGCGCAGGCCCATGTTCAACAACGTGGCCCGGTACTCGCCACCGTCCGCCGACAACATGCGGGCGGGCATGGCCCATTGCTTGACCTTGCCCAGCGGATCGGCAAAGGACACGTAATAACCCCAGCCGCCGCCGTCCTGGTCACGCGTCAGGGCTTGCACGTCCAGGCGGCTGCATATCCACTCTGGCGGCTTGCGTTTGCCGTCCTGGTCGGCGCCAGTGAACCACACGCCGGAATCATCAACGGTGAAGGGTTCATAGGCGTGGTCGCTGTCGGCATTGCCGGGGCCGGTATTGGCCCCGCCGGGCTTGCGTTTGCCCTTCTGGCTGTGCTTGCCCGCCTTGCCGGTTTGCGCGGCGTGGGCGGCCGTTTGTGCGGTCTGGTGCGCTTCAATGGCGGCCTCCACAATGCCGCGCACCGCGTCGAGGCCCGATGCCTGGTGCAGGTCGTTGAAGTCGCTGCCACCTTCGGACAGGCCGGCAGGAAACACAGCCAGGCCACGCACGGCACGCGCCGCCGCCGTGGCCTTGTCGCGGCCGGGGTTGAAACCCTTGTCGGCAAGCGTTTGCAAATCGTCGTCGCCACACAGCACCAGCAAGGCAGCGGGGTACTGGGTGCGCAAGGCCTTGGCAACGTGCGCCAGATTGCCCGCGTCAAAGGCCACGGCCACCGGGCGGCCCGTGGCCTGGTGTAGGCTGGCGGCCGTGGCGTAGCCCTCGGCGATCAGCAGCACGGCAGGCCCGCCCGGATCGCTGGCCACGGTGCCCACAAGGTGCCATAGGCCGGACTTGCGCCCGCCCTTCAAAAACAGTTTGTCGGTGCCGCCGTCCGCCGGCTTGGTGGGCGCGATGCGCTGCACGTTCCACAGCTTGCCCGCCGCGTCACGCAGGGGCACCAGCACGCAGCCATCAGCCGCGAAGCGCACGCCGTGGGGCTGCACGCCCTTGCGCGTCAGATAGGCGCTGTCGCCTGTCTCGCTGGCCTGTTGCCACAGTAGCGCCGCCTCGCTGGCTGCGCGGTCGTGGGCGGCCTGTTGCCGGGCCTGGTCGGCTTGCTGTCGCTGCGCCCGATCGCGTGCCAGGCGGGCCACCGTCTCGGGGTCGGGCTTGCTGGCGGCTTGGTCATCCTTGGGCAGGGTGTAGCCGTTTTCCTTGGCCAGGTGCAGCAGCGTGCCAATGCCCACGCCGCCGTCAGCCTTGATGCTTTGCCAGGTGCTGCGCGTGGCCTTGAGGTCGTAGCCTTCGGCCATGGCGCTCCATTCGTTGAACAGGTCAAAGCCGGTGCTGTCTGGAAACTCCGACTTGATCGCCATGCCAACACGTGCCCATTCATTGCGGGGCAGGTTTGCCGGCACGTATTGCAAGGCGGAACGGATCAGCTCGGGGGTGATATTGTTTTTCATGCCGGGGTGAATAAATCGGGCTGGGTGTCGGGTCTGTGCGTCAGTGCATATGTGCGCACGCCCCGCGTGCTTCCGCCACCAGCACACGGAACGCGCCGCCAGCCTTTGCCCAGGCCATAGCCCATGCGGGGCATGTCGGATAACACCTTGGAAATAGAACCAACGTCACATGCGGCGTCGGCTTCCTTGGCCGTGCTGTTGGGGTGCTGCACCAGATAATCAGCAACGCGGGCCGCTTGCGCATGGCGGGTGTCGATCTGTTGCCGTGTGGTGTCGCTGGCCATGCTTAACCCCTCTGCGAATTCAACACGTCATGCAACGCTGCGAATGACGTGGGCGGACGCACAAGCAACCGCCGCCTTTCCCAGTCCATTACACATAGCGAGTCATTTAAGTACACAACGCCGAATTTGTGACCGGCATATTTGAAGGTGCGAAGCTGCCTTCTTTTGGTTGACGCGATATGCGCCGCTTGCCATAGCGAAGCCAGCGCGGGGCGTGTCGGGGAATCTGCGGGGGGCACCTTGCCAGGCTTGCGGCTTGAATAGTCCCAGGACTCGCGCCGCAAGGCTATCAAGGTTGGGTTCGTCGGATTACTGGGGGCGGTCATGGCGTGCCCCTTCAATGCTCTGGTGTTTGTGCCCCGGCTGCAATGCGCTCATTGATCCATGCGTCGATTGCAGACGATGGCCAGCACACGGCCCGGCGGGACAATTTGAGGGGGCGCGGGAATGCGGGCGTGAATGTCGCCGGCTTGCCCGGCTTGGGGCCATTGGGTTTTGAAGTCTTGCTCATGACTGTTCATTCGTCGTGATTCGCCCGGAAATCCAGTGATCGACATCTTCCTCACGAAAGGCGACAGCACGAGCAGACAGACGCACCGGGGCGGGGAATGTCTTAGCCTTGACGCCCGCGTAGATAGTCGATTTCTTCAGCCCCGTTCGCTCCTCCACGGCGGGCAGACGAAGCAGCTTGCCGGGTTTTGCTGGGGTGGCGGTTACGCGGCCATCGTGGGGCGCGAGGGTTGCGCCGTGCGTGGCTTGCACGGGCTTGGATGGTTCATTAAGACGCATTGCGCACCTCTAAAAGTTGTTGAGGTGCCCATGATTCCAGGCCTAACGCTTACCGTGGGAGGGTGATATTAAACGGTGGGTTTGCATAAGTTCGCATACTCAGGGTACGAAAGCCCTTGCCGCAGCTTCCATCACCGCTTCGTACGCCCGTTGATTGCTAGCCTTGGCTTGTTGCTCACGAATCCGCTCGGCTTTGTTTAGTCGCCGCAATTCGTCACGCGGATCACCACTCACGCCAACTTCTTCCGCGATCATGCGCAAACCTTTTACAACGCGAGATCGGTCACTTGTGGCGAGGGGTAAGCCAAAGTGCAGCAATAGGGGCGTCAGTTCAGCAACAAGTTCCAGCAGACCGGGGGCCGTTCGTTTACCCCGTGGCATCTTCACGCCTTTGGCTTTCAACCGCCTAGCTACGGCCTTGCGCAACGAAGCGAGACCGACTAAATCGCCGAAATTTCCTATGCGTGTCACAACCTCAATCAATCGAACTGCGTCACTGTTCTGCAAAAGCGCAAATAGGTCGCGCCGCAATTCTCTAGAAAAGGAAGGGATATGACACCCATCTGCAATCCGGCCGTGCTCCTCTATGTGCTGCCAGTAGTACGTCAAAAGCTCGGGGCTCACGGGCTCAAGCTCTTCCATCGCGCCCCCCTTCAAGGTGCGGCCTTCATCGGGTGCCAGCGCCAGGCCGGTGAAGGTGTCCGGCTTTTCGCACTCGGGGATCGGCCGCGGGCTAGGCGTGGCGAAACGGGTTAGGCGGCCTGGTGCGGTCGCGTCACGGACAATTGCAGGCCGGCGGCCCCCAGCACCGCTAACAGTGTTTTTATCGTGGGATTGCTGTTAACGGACAAGGCGCGGTAAAGGCTTTCACGCGGCATCCCGGCCCGCTGGGCCACAGCGGCCATGCCTTGCGCCTCGGCCACGTGTCGCAGCGCGGATAACAGGGCTTGCTGCCCGCCGGGCTGGCCTGATTCTTCAAGGGCAGCAGCCAGGTACACGCTGGCAAATTCGGGATCTTCCTTGAGGAGGTCCACCACGGCGACATCATGCGGGCGTGATGCTGGGGGTTTTGCGGTTTTCATGTTGCTTTCCTTCGGTGTTGCCAGTCGTGCCAGCGTTCAATCGCGGTTGCAATGTCCGCCTGTTGCTTGCGCTTGTCGCCACCAGCCAGCAACAGAATCAGGCGCTGGCCGGCTTGCGCGTAATACACCCGGTAGCCGGGGCCATGGTCAATGCGAAGCTCCCAAACACCATCCTGCAGTGGCTTGCAGTCGCCAAAATTGCCAGCGCCCATGCGCAGCACTCGCACCAGCACGCGGGCTCGGGCCTGCCTGTCTGCCAGCCCCGCCAGCCACTGCGCGTACGGGTCGGAACCATCGGGGCTCAGGTAGTCTTGAACTTCGAACATCGGGCTTGTGGATTATATGTTACGTGGATTCATCGCGCTCACCCTTTCACCCCTAACGCGGCCCATGGGTGCGGCATCGGATGAGGCGCGACGGAAACATCAATGCACAGCAGCGGCCTCAGCCATACGAGCCATTTCAAACACGCCCCCACTCTCGCAATCATCCATCAGGGAATCGAGCAAGTCGATTGCAACTTGTGCAACGCTGCCCAATTCCATTTCTTCCAACTTCTCACCTTGCGAACAAGAGTGTCCATACCACAAGGCCGCATCTATCGCCTCTAACAATGCAAGCGATGTGAACCAGTCGAGGCAAAGAGTGTTGCTTGTTTCCATCAGCACATCGCGCACGGCTTGCAGCCTGGCGCATGCCGCGCCCACGGCAGGCTGCCAGCGCTCAGGGTTGTTGTCCTTATATTCAACTGACCCATCGAGCTGGGCGCCAGCCGCCAACGCTACAACGCGAAGAATGGCGCGGGCGGCCTTCACATTGCGAAGCACCAATGCAGCCTCGCCAGCGCCAAAGCATGGGGGTTGTGTGGGTGCGGTACTCATGCTGCACCCCCAACACTTTGCGTCTGTTCGAACAGCGGCCCCACCATCCATGCGGTGTGGCCCTTGTGCATTGACTGCACCAGCGCATGAGCGAAATTCATCAGTTGGACCGACTGCCACAGGGCACCAGCTATGAGGTCGGGGTCTTCGTCGCCCATCATCGCCAACGCCTCGACCGACGCGATAGACGAACCAACCAGCCGTGACAACTGATCGAAAGCACTGCTCAAAGGGATGCCAGCTCGCACCGAAAACAGCTTTTCACCCTCAGGCGTAGCGGGGCAAAAGTCGTACTGGGCAGTCACAGCCGCAACGGGCGCGGCTTGGGGTTGTGTGGTGGTGTTGATCATGACTCAAGCCCTCCCCAGCACGCTTGCGGGACTGTCCAAGGAATTGCCTTGGCTGGCCTGTTTTAACAGCGTCAGCGCCCGATTTGCGCGGGCGGTGGCGGCCCACAGATTGGCCGCAGTGTTACCCGGCTGGCGCATGAAATACAGCGCCATGTTCAGGGCGTTTTCAATGGCTTGCTGGCGGTCTATGCCGCACGGGGTGCCGGTGGATTGCTTGGGGGACTGTGCAGACAAGTGCACGCGAGTACCAGCGCGGGGGCTGGGCAGGTGAATGACCTTGGTCATGGTTTCTTACTCCTATTCGAGACTCAAAACCCACCGCTCACGTTCTTACGCGCAAATGGTGGACGGGATGTTAAGAACACGCGAATAGGCGTGCGCCAGGCGTTACCGCTTTGGCCATCCCGCCCGAAACCTGAACGCCCCACAGTGGGACATTTGAGAATTCAGACGTGACAAAACCTCGCTATCGGGGAGGTTGCACCGCTACTCGTTTGATGTTCTTACGCACCGGGCCATTGCTGGCTTGGGGGCATTATGGCATGGGGCCTTGGTGCGTGTCACCGTGTGAGCCCGGCACATGGCCGGGTGGCACGCTGGCGGGCCTTCGACGGTTGCGTTTCGAGGGGCACACACTCGGCCCGCACCTTCGGCGGTGGCGTTTCACTGGTGCTGGCTCCAGCGGTGGCAGATCGTGGGCCAGCGCTTCGGCGGTGTGGTCTGGTGGGCATCCGCTCCGGCGGTGCGCTTTGCCGTGGCCACGCTCCGGCGGTGCGACCTGGTAGGCGCCGGCCCCGGCGGTGGCAGATCGCGGGCACGACCTTGTGCGGTGCGACCTGGTGGCCCGCACCTTCGGCGGTGGCGTTTCACTGGTGCCGGCTCCAGCGATGGCAGATCGAGGGCCAGCGCTTCGGCGGTATGGTCTGGTGGGCATCCGCTCCGGCGGTGCGCTTTGTGGCGGCCGTGCTTCAGCTGTGGCAGATCGAGGGCCGGCGCTTCGCCTGTGACATTTGCCGGGCACGCCATTGTGCGGTGACGTTTCGAGGGCGTGGCCTTGTGCAGTGCGACCTGGTGGCCCGCACCTTCGGCGGTGGCGTTTCACTGGTGCTGGCTCCAGCGGTGGCAGATCGTGGGCCAGCGCTCCGGCGGTGCGACCTGGTAGGCGCCGGCCCCGGCGGTGGCAGATCGCGGGCACGACCTTGTGCAGTGCGACCTGGTGGCCCGCACCTTGAGCGGTGGCGTTTCACTGGTGCCCGCTCCAGCGGTGGCAAATCACGGGCCGGCGCTTCGGCGGTGTGGTCTGGTGGGCATCCGCTCCGGCGGTGCGCTTTGTGGCGGCCGTGCTTCAGCGGTGGCAGATCGAGGGCCGGCGCTTCGCTTGTGACATTTGCCGGGCCGCCGGTAGGCGGTGGAGTGCGGGAGTTTTTGCCGCGCTGCAAATCCCCGCAATGGCTAGCACCAGACACCAGGCCGGGGCAGGCCCGCACGCCCTCGCACTTATCTGGAATGGTTTGCCCTCAGTTGTCGCAGTGACTGAGGGCAGACTGAGGACACGCAAACCCAATATCCATGCGGTTGTCGCACTGCCCTCAGTTGTCGCAGTCCAAAAGTCGATACCTTGAAGCGCAAGCGCGGCCGATGCGCGGCCAAACTGCCCGGCGGTTGGGTGTCTGGTGCCGGTGGGAACGTCACGCACACGCCTGCGTCAACCCACGGACCGCGCCTTGCATCCGAGTCGAGCCGGGCGTTGGCCGCCCCTCAAATGTCTCGGGTCCTTCCCACCCCCTACCCCCGTGCGGGTAATTCGGACCCCGATGTTCACGGGGTTGCAGAGTTTTTTTAATTGGTTTGTATAGATTGGTTCGAATAGGTTTGTTTTGGGTTGCGGTGCAAATTGCCGGTGTCCAGTAGTCAGTGACTATCGACGGTGACCCGATCCTTGCGGAGAGAGGCCGCCGAACTGGCGGCGGGTGCGCCAGCTCGACTTGGTGCACATGCTCGCATCGCCGAGACTTGCCAGCACCCAAGAAAATGGGGGTAGCAAATCCAAAGCGGGGGAACAAGTGGGGGAACAAGTCCAAATGTGAAAATTGGAAACATAGCATCCATGCGGGTTTCAAGGCATCTTTCAATTGACGCCAGCCCCCGTCATACGGTTGGATTTTTTTTTGCCTATACCCGTCCTATGGCTCGGCCGCTTTGCTGTCGATAGACGCTACCAAAATCAAGGCATTGGACGTGTGTTGCTGCGCGACGCCATGATGTGTGTGCAGCTCGCCCGCTTGTTTCTGATTTCTCCCCCAATTGGGGGATTGCGTCTTCTTGATGCCTGCGATAGTCTCTGTCCCCTGAGGCCGGCGTCAGACCGGCCCTGAATTCAAGGGGAGGGCAGACACATGCGTAGGTACTCTGGGTGTGCGGGCTTCACGCTGATCGAGTTGCTGGTGGTGGTGGCCCTGGTGGCCATACTCCAGTCGCTGGCGGCGCCGGCCCTGACGGGTGTCGCTAATTCGATGCGCTTGACCACGTCCGTCAATTCTTTGTTTTCCAGCTTGCTGCTGGCGCGCAGCGAGGCCATCAAGCGCAATTCCCGTGCTGTGGTGTGCAAGTCCGCCACGGGTGACGCCTGCATCAAAACCGGTGGTTGGGAGCAGGGCTGGATTGTGTTTCACGATGCCAACAACAATGCTGCCCGGGATGCCGGCGAGGCGATTCTGTCGCGGCAACCGGCCTTGCCGCAACCGATGCGGTTTACCGGCAAAGGCCCAGCGGCCAGCTATGTGTCTTACACCCCGATGGGGACGACCAAATACACTTCGGGAGCGTTCCAGGCCGACACGCTCACGGTTTGCCCGCAGTCATCGACGAGCGTAGCAGCCCGCGAGATCAAGATCAGCAGTTCTGGCCGGCCACGCACCTTGAAGACGACGGTGCAGCATTGCCCACTGTAGTTAGCGCCGCACCTCGTCCACCAGTGTTTTGAACTCGTCAATGTCTTCAAAACTGCGGTACACGCTGGCAAAGCGCACATAGGCCACTTTGTCGAGCTTTTTGAGCTCACGCATGACCAACTCGCCGATGCGCGCTGAGGGCAGCTCGCGCACGCCCAGGTTGAGCAGCTTTTCTTCAATGCGCTCCACCGCGCCGTCGACCTGCTCGGTGCTCACCGGTCGCTTGCGCAGTGCCAGTTTCATCGAGGCCAGCAGTTTGGCGCGCTCGTACTCAATGCGCCGGCCGTCCTTTTTGACAATGGCCGGAAAGTTGACGTCCGGGCGCTCGTAGGTGGTGAAGCGCTTTTCGCACGAACCGCACTGGCGCCTGCGCCGGATCGAGTCCCCGTCTTCAGAAATCCGGGTTTCCACCACCTGGGTTTCGGAGTGACTGCAGAACGGGCATTTCATGGGGAGCGCAGCGCCGGGCCGTCCCAAGCAAGCTCGCTCCCCCTCGGGGGGCAGCGAGGACACGAAGTGCCGAGCATGGGGGCCGGCATGTTCAACGATAAACCGGGAAGCGCGCGGTCAGGGTGTTGACCTTGGCGCGTACGGCGTCGATAGTGGCGGCGTCCCTTGGATTGTCGAGCACATCCGCGATCAAATTTGCAGTCAGGCGCGCTTCTTCGTCCTTGAAGCCACGGGTGGTCAGGGCCGGGGTGCCAATGCGCACACCGCTGGTGACCATCGGTTTTTCGGGGTCGTTGGGGATGGCGTTCTTGTTGATCGTCATGTGGGCGGCGCCCAGCACTGCTTCGGCCTCTTTGCCGGTGATGCCCTTGGCGCGCAGGTCCACCAGCATCAGGTGGCTCTCGGTACGGCCACTCACAATGCGCAGACCGCGCTCGGTGAGCGTTTCGGCCACGATGCGGGCGTTTTTCAGCACCTGTTGCTGATAGGTGTTGAACTCGGGCGCCAGCGCCTCCTTGAAGGCCACCGCCTTGGCCGCGATCACGTGCATCAGCGGGCCGCCCTGCAGGCCGGGGAAGATGGCGCTGTTGATGGCTTTCTCGTGTTGCGCTTTCATCAAAATGATGCCGCCGCGCGGGCCGCGCAGGCTTTTGTGGGTGGTGGAGGTCACCACGTCGGCGTGCGGCACCGGGTTGGGATAGAGGCCGGCGGCAATCAGGCCGGCGTAGTGGGCCATGTCGACCATGAAGATGGCGCCGACATCTTTGGCCACTTTGGCAAAGCGCTCAAAGTCGATGCGCAGGCTGTAGGCCGAGGCGCCGGCGATGATGAGCTTGGGGCGCGACTCATGGGCCTTGCGCTCCATGGCGTCGTAGTCGATTGCTTCCTGGTCGTTCAGGCCGTAGCTGACGACCTTGAACCATTTTCCACTCATGTTGAGGGCCATGCCGTGCGTCAGGTGGCCGCCTTCGGCCAGGCTCATGCCCATGATGGTGTCGCCGGGTTTCAAGAAGGCCAGAAACACTGCCTCATTGGCCGACGCGCCGCAATGCGGCTGCACATTGGCGCAGTCGGCGCCGAAAATCTGCTTGACGCGGTCGATGGCCAGTTGTTCGGCGATGTCCACGTATTCGCAGCCGCCGTAATAGCGCTTGCCCGGGTAGCCTTCGGCGTACTTATTAGTGAGCTGCGTGCCTTGCGCGGCCATGACGGCAGGCGAGGCGTAGTTTTCGCTGGCGATCAGCTCGATGTGCTGTTCCTGGCGCGCGTTTTCAGCCTGGATGGCGGCAAAGAGTTCGGGGTCGGTTTGCTCGATGAGAATATTGCGATCGTACATGGTAGTTTTTGAAGACGATGGGCCTGGAAATCAGGAATTGATCAGAACGGCAACTTTATCAGGGCTGCTATCGGGCCGGACCGGCGCCACCACCTCAATGGTCTGGGGGGCGAACAGCGGCACGCTGCGACCCTGTGCCACCAGTTGCAGGCGGGTGTGCTCGGCCATCACCTTGACGGCGTAGCCGCCATCGTCGAGCAAGTTGGCCGCACCGACATAATAGCGCAGGCCACCCTCCAGCGAGCCGGCGCGCTTGATGCAGTCTTGCAGCACTTTGACACCCACCCGAAGGTTGGTCAGGGGGTCAAAGGCCGCCAGTTTGCCGCCAAAATCCTCGTACTTGTCGCTGTGGACCTTGGTCATGACCTGCATCAGGCCCTGCGCACCGACCGGGCTTTGGGCAAACGGATTGAACTTCGATTCAATCGCCATCACCGCCAGAATCAGCGTGGGGTCGAGCTGGCTGCGAATACCGATCAGATAAGCCTCCGCGACCAGGGCGCTCAGGGGCTCAGGCGCTACCCGGTATTTTTTGCTCAACCAAAAGGCGACTGCCGCCTGTTGTTTGGGTAAATCGTGCGGATTGCTCGCGGTGGCGCGCTCACTGGCATCAAGTTCGCCTGGCGCTTCGGTTATGGCGACCTGGCGGGTCTGCAACCACGTCATAAGTTTGACCTCGCCGATTTGACGCAATTCGGGGCGGGCCGTCAATGTGATGACAACCATCATGACAGCCAGCCCGACCAAGGCAAAACCGTTATGGGTGATTTCAAAGAAGCACTGGGCAATATTGGATGCGAGGCTTCGCAAGCCCAGGGTGATTTTTTTTGACGCTGTCATAGCTCTTCCTTCGTTCGCGCGGGCCACTGTGTTGCATTGCGTGCAAGTCAACATGGGAGGCACCTCGTTTGGGTTGGTACGCTATCAATATCCTGCGGTTTCCATCAAGCGTTGTGCAGAGATTTGAATATGCCGGGTTCGGCAGCGGGTTCGGGTTATCCCTGCATTTAAGTGGGACGGGCGGATTCTAGGTTGATTTTATATACCTAGTCAACAATAACAAACAAATTTGTTATGCTAAATATGGTATTTTTATTGCTCGAAATAGGTGCTTGATTGAAAATTCAGCTTGAATTTAGGACGAGTCTTGCCTAGATTGAATGTGCTTGTCGGATGATGAGCAGCATGTCGGCAGTAGCCAGTCCCTACCTTAGGGTAGCTGTGATAAAGCGGCCCCGGCGAAGTCTGGTGGCAATCTTTTGCCCCCAAGCGCTTTGGGACTTTACCCTCCCATGGCGCGAGCCCTGACGGCATTGACCTTGTGTCAGCCGTCAAGCCCGGTAGTTTGACTTTGAGTCAGGCGACCGGGCTTTCTTTTTTGTGCCCAAGCCCGGCCACCCGAGGCAAAATGGTGCCCCCGCGCGGAGCCGAAATCTGGCCATTCAAGCGACCATCCGACAGTCTTTTTGCCAGTCAGATAAATAACGGTGAAAATAGCGGCTCAACCCGGTGCGCAAGCGGACCGGGATTTTCCTTTTTGCGTGTGCGATTCATGTTCCCTTTCTCTGCCCTCCATAAAACTGCCCAAGCCCCCGAAGTGACACAAATTCCAGCCAAGACAAACGAACCCCACCCGCTGGACGTGCTGACGGGCGGGGCATTTTCTGCCCAAACCTCGGGTGAACGCACCGCGCGCATTCGCGACTGGCTGGCCCGGGCGCCCAGCGCCGACCAAATGCAGGCCGTGTTCAAGGAGCTCAGTGGCAAGGACAAGGGGGCGGCCAAACTGCTGCGCGAAAAGCTCGACGAAATCAAACGCAGCAAGACCCAGGAATCGATCGCGCAGGAATGGGCCGACAAGGCGCAGGCCTTGCTGGCCCTGGCCAAGCTCAATATCGCTGATGCCATGGCCTGGCAGCGCGACGCCGCCAAGGCCGGCGCGCCTTTGAGCAAGGAGCCACTGAGCACACTCAAGAGCCAGCTCGGCGACCGGGTCAAGGTGATTGAAGACCTGCAGCATCGGGTGCAGGTGCAGCGTGAAGCCGCAGTGCTGCTGGCCCAGCGCATTGAAGTGCTGTCCACCAAATCGTGGCGCGATGCCCAGGCGCTGCTTGACGCCTTGCACGCTGATGTCGACCACTGGCAGGCGCAGGCTTCTTCCCTGTTGAACGATGCCAATTGGCCCAGCGTGGAGGCCAAGTTCCCGCCCCTGCTGGATGCCTCGCGCGGCCAACTGCTGGTGGTGTGGGAGGCCTTCAAGGGGGCGCTGGCGCAGGCTTCGGCTGCGGCCGGTGACGCCGCTGCCGCCCTGCCGCCGGTGCCGGTGTGGGCCGATGAGCTGCGCGTGGCGCGCGGCGTGCCGGCAGAAGTGGTCAACAAGCCACAAAAACCTCGCATCGACCCTGAAATCAAGGCTCAGGCCTTGTCCATAGTGCGTGATTCGCTAT
>JAKFXU010000103.1 GCA_021731215.1 Rhodoferax sp. | reverse complement strand
CCAAATTGCAATGAGAAGACTACCCACCCTATCAGGAGTCTTCCATGTCAGTCTCGCTCAAGGCCAAAATCGCCGACGTGTTCGAAGAGCCTGGCTGTGACAAGAACCAGGGCAAGAGCGAAAAGGAACGCAAGAAGGGCTGCACCAAGCAGCTCAACCCCGGCGCCGCCGCCGGTGGCTGTGCGTTTGACGGCGCCAAGATCGCGCTGCAGCCGGTGGTGGACGTGGCCCACCTGGTGCACGGGCCGATTGCCTGCGAGGGCAACTCGTGGGACAACCGGCACAGCGCCTCGTCCGGCTCGCAGCTTTACCGCACCGGCTTCACGACCGATATCAACGAGCTCGACGTCGTTTATGGCGGCGAGAAGCGCCTGTTCAAATCGATTCGCGAGATCATCGAGAAGTACGACCCGCCCGCGGTCTTTGTCTACCAGACCTGCGTCACCGCGCTGGTCGGCGACGACATCGAGGCGGTGTGCCAGCGTGCCACCGAAAAGTTCGGCAAACCCATCATTCCGGTCAACGCGCCGGGCTTTGCCGGCCCCAAGAACCTGGGCAACAAGCTGGGCGCCGAGGCGCTGCTGGACTATGTGATCGGCACGGTTGAGCCGGAGTTCACCACGCCTTACGACATCAACATCATCGGCGAGTACAACCTGGTGGGCGAGCTGTGGCAGGTCAAGCCGCTGCTGGACGCGCTGGGCATCCGCGTGCTCTCGTGCATGTCGGGCGACGGCCGCTACAACGAGATTGCCAGTGCGCACCGGGCCAAGGTGAACATGATGGTCTGCTCCAAGTCGATGATCAACATCGCGACCAAGATGGAGCAGCGCTGGGGCATTCCGTATTTTGAAGGTTCGTTCTACGGCATCGGCGACATGAGCGACACCTTGCGCCAGATCGCCACGCTGCTGGTCAAGCAAGGCGCGCCGGATGACTTGCTGGACCGCACCGAGCGCTTGATCGAGATCGAGGAGGCGCGCGCCTGGAAGCGCATCGCGCACTACAAACAGCGCCTCACTGGCAAGCGCGTGCTGCTGATCACCGGCGGCGTCAAGTCCTGGTCGGTGGTGGCGGCGCTGCAGGAGGCGGGCATGGAGATCGTCGGCACCAGCGTCAAAAAGTCAACGCGCGAAGACAAGGAAAAGATCAAGCAGATCATGGGTGACGCTGCGCACATGATCGACGACATGACGCCGCGCGAGATGTACAACATGCTGCGCGACGCGCGCGCCGACATCATGCTCTCGGGCGGACGCTCGCAGTTCGTGGCGCTCAAAGCCAGGATGCCCTGGCTCGACATCAACCAGGAGCGCCATCACCCCTACGGCGGTTACGAAGGCATGGTGGAGCTGGTGGCCGAGATCGACCGCGCCATTTTCAACCCGGTCTGGCAGCAGGTCCGCATCCCCGCACCGTGGGGTGACGACGGCGAAACTCTGGGCGCCGTCTCAGCCACCGGGAGTCCCTGAACATGGCCAACGTCGTCGAATCCAAAAAAGCCTGCTCGGTCAATCCGCTCAAGATGAGCCAGCCGCTGGGCGCGACCCTCGCGTTTCTGGGGCTCGATGCCTGCATGCCGGTGATGCACGGCTCGCAGGGCTGCACCTCGTTCGGCCTGGTGCTGCTGGTGCGGCATTTCAAGGAGGCGATTCCGCTGCAGACCACGGCCATGAACGAGGTCACCTCCATCCTCGGCGGCTACGACAACATCGAGGCCGCGCTGCTCAACATCCGCAAACGCGCCGCGCCCAAGATCATCGCGATCTGCTCCACCGGCCTGACCGAAACCAAGGGCGACGATGTGGATGGCTACCTGGTGACGGCGCGCAAGCGCAAGCCTGAACTCAATGACACCGAGATTGTTTACGTCTCGACACCCGACTATGTGGGCGGCTTTGAAGACGGCTACAAACACGCGCTTACCGCCATCGTGCGCACGCTGGTCAAGCCGCTGCCGGTCAAGGCCAATCAGATCACCTTGCTGCCCGGCAGCCATCTGTCGCCGGGCGACATCGACGAGTTGCGCGAGATCATGGAAGCCTTTGGTCTCTCGGTCATCGTGTTGCCCGATATTTCGGGCTCGCTGGACGGCCACATCCCGCCCGACTGGCGCGGCACCACGCTCGGTGGCACGACGCTGGAGCAGATTCGCGCCGCCGGGGCCTCAGCCTTCACGATCGGCGTGGGCGAGCAAACGCGCGAAGGCGCCCAGGCGCTGCAGGAGATTGCCGGTACGCCCTTGGAGATTTTCGAGCGCCTGACCGGGCTGGAGGCCAATGACCGCCTGCTGCAGCGCCTGGCGCAGCTCTCCGGCCGCGCCGTGCCGGCCAAGTACCGGCGCCAGCGCAGCCAGTTGCTCGATGCCATGCTCGACGGCCATTTCTACACCGGCGGCATCAAGGTCGCGATTGGCGCCGAGCCCGACTTGCTGCTGGCGGTGGGCAGCCTGCTGCACGAGATGGGGGCCGAGCTGCGCTGCTGCGTCAGCACCACCAAGTCGGCTGCGCACGCGCTGCTGCCGGCCGAGCAAGTGGTGCTGGGCGACCTGGAAGACCTGGAGATCGGCGCCGCCGATTGCGACCTGCTGATCACCCACGCGCATGGCCGCCAGGCCGCCGAGCGTTTGAAGAAGCCCTTGCTGCGCATCGGCTTCCCGGTGTTTGACCGCATCGGCAACGCGCACCGCCGCATGGTCGGTTACCGCGGCACCATGGCCCTGATCTTCGAGATTGCCAACATCATGATCGAGCAGATCACGCACCACCACCCGGGCGACTGGCCGCTGACGCCCGAGGCCCGGCGTGCGGCCACCGGCATCGCTGCGCCCGGCGCCGTCGACCCGGGCGCCGCAAGCCAAACCAAAACCCCCCTGGCCGCGGCCAGTGCCTGACCGACCTAAGGAGTGTCCCCATGAAAATCGCCTTCACTACCCAGGACAAGGAGCGCGTCGATGCGCACTTCGGCTGGGCCAAGAGCATCGTCGTTTACGAGGTCTCGCCCGCGGGCCACCATTTTGTCGAGAGCTTTGAGTTCGGCGACACGCTGGAGGAGGACGGCGACGAAGACAAGCTCGCGCCCAAACTGGAGGCGATCAAGGACTGCGCCATCCTCTACGTCGCCGCCATCGGTGGCTCGGGCGCGGCGCGCGTGGTGGCCATGAAGATCCACCCCATCAAGGTGAAACAGCCAGAGTCGATCGCCGAAATCCTGGACAAGCTGCAGGCCGTGCTCAAGGGCACGCCGCCGCCCTGGCTGCGCAAGGCGCTGGCCAAGGACGGCGAACGCAGCTACGACTTTGAAGACGAAGAGGTGACCCCATGAGCGGCCAAGCCACGATAGCGACACCTGTCGCCGCCAGCGACGAGGCCCTGATGAAAACCCCCTTTGTGCAGCAGTTGGTCAAACAGTTGCGCGCGCAGGACATCCACGGCACCTGGGAGGGCAAGAGCGACCTGCAGTTGCTCAAACCCTACATTCACACCGCCGAGGAGCGCCGCGCCTTGCCGATCCTGGGCGACCCCGACCCCGAGACCCTGTGGCACCTGGAGATCTTCTACAACGCGATTGCGGTCGCGGTCGAGCGCGAGACCGGGCAGATGGTCTCGCCCATGATGAAGATGAGCCACGAAGGCTTCGGCCGCATGGTCTTGATCGCCGGCCGGCTGGTGGTGGTCAACAAGCAACTGCGCGACGTGCACCGCTTCGGTTTCCCTTCGCTGGTTAAACTGGCGGACGCGGGTGGCAAGTTCCTGGACGAAGCGATCAGCATGATCCGCACGTATCCGGCGGTTGCGCAATACGGAGCCTGACCATGAGCCAAGACGCCGCGTCAGCCTGAGCGGAGCGCGACATGGAGGCCTGTGCGCTGCCCCAACCCGACTGGCATGCACTGGCCGGGCGCATGGTGAGCCGGCACGACGAAGTGGTCGATTTGATGAGCCTGCTGCGCGACCATGCCGATCCGGCGGCCGGTTCCGCCGCGGCGCTGGACGCCGTGGCCTGGGCCATCGCCTGCGCCAGCCTGGGCGACCAGCATTTGTGGCAAGACCTGGGCCTGCCGTCGCGCGCTGAACTCTCCGCGCTGATCGCGCGCTGGTTCCCGCGCCTGGCCGCCCTTAACACGCACAACATGAAGTGGAAAAAGTTTCTCTACAAGCAGTTGTGCCTGCGCGCGGAACTGCTGATCTGCAAGGCGCCGAGTTGCGGCGTCTGCACCGACCACGGCCTGTGCTTCGGCCCGGAAGACGCGTCGGCCGTGGCGCCGCACTGAACGCGGACCCGCCACACAAGCAATCTCACCACCATGTCGGACTCACTCCACACTTTCGACGGCTCGCCGCTGATCCTGTCGCTTCAGGTCGCCAGTGTGGCAACCCTGCTGGCGCTGGCGGCTGGCGTGGCCTTGGGCTGGCTGTTCGCGCGCCGGCGTTTTCCAGGCAGCACGGTGCTGGAGGCGGTGTGCATGCTGCCGCTGGTGCTGCCGCCCACGGTGATCGGCTATGGCATCCTGATGCTGGCCGGGCGGCGCAGCGCGCTCGGCGGCTGGCTGCGCGAGCATTTCGACTACACCATCATCTTCAACTGGCACGGCGCGGTCGTGGCCTCGGCTGCGGTGGCGCTGCCGCTGGTGCTGGTCACGTCGGTCATCTCGATTGCGGTACTGGTCGCCTCCAGCCGCTTCCTGTCGTCGCGCTAACCCTTGAAGCGTATGGCCATGCCCTGCCCCCGTTTTATCGGCACCGTTCTCGTTGCCATGCTGCCGCGATAACCCACCATGCGGCGGTGCGCTTTGCTGCCGAGGCGCCGGTGGTGGCGCTCTATGGGCCTTCTGGCGCGGGCAAGTCGCTCACGCTGCAGTCCATCGCCGGGCTGTTGCGGCCCATGGCCGGGCATGTGCGCGTCGGCGGGCGCACGCTGTTCGATACGCACCGCGGCGTCGACTTGCCAACGGCCGAGCGACGCGTGGGCTACCTGTTCCAAAGCTACGCGTTGTTTCCGCACCTGAGCGTGCGCGAGAACGTCGCCTTCGGGCTGACGAACTGGTGGCGCCGACGCCTCTCAATCGGCGATGCGGCGCGCGTTGACGGACTGCTGGAGAGCTTTGGCCTGGCCGCCCTGGTCAGCAGCCGGCCGTGCTGTTGCTGGACGAGCCGTTTGCGGCGCTCAACCCGATGTTGCGCCACGACCTGCGGCGGGAACTGGCGCAGGTGTGCGCGCGCTGGCAGACGCCGGTGGTGATGATCACGCACGACATCGACGACGTGCTGGCGCTGGCCGACGTGGCCTTCGTGATCGAGCACGGTCAGGTCGCGCGCGAGGTTGACGTGCGCCGCAGCGTCGGGCGCGAGATCGCGCAGCGGCTGTTGCCCGGACTCGTGACGGCGCCTGTCAGCGCCAGCGCACGGGCCCGTGCGTGCGCTGCTTAGCGTGCCCGCCCACGGCTGACGCAACGCTGCCCGGCGCCGCGTTCAAGGCGCATTTGCATTTGGTTAGGCTGGCTGGGACCCCGTGCTGGGGTTTTTTGAGTTGCCGAAGGACACCAGCGACAGCAGCGAAGCCAGCAGAATCAAGCCGCCACCCAGCAGCGTGCGGGCCGACAACTCGCCGGCGCCCAGCAGCACCGAGGACACGCTGGCAAACAGCACTTCCGACAGCATGATGAGCGAAGTCGCGCTGGCGCTCAGACGGGCCGCCCCGTATTGCAGCGCCAGGTTGCCCACCAGAAACGCCAGGCTGATGAACAGCGCCAGACCGGCCCACACCAGGCCGGGCGCCGGCAGCGGAGTGACCACACCCAGACCCAGGCCGAGCACGGCCACCAGCGTGGCCATGACGGCGCCGCCGCCAAACATGGCCAGCATGCGCGCCTCGCCCGGGGTCTGATTGAGGCGGCGCAGCAGCACGTTGGTCAGGGCAAAGCAGAAGCCCCCCATCAGGGCCAGCCAGTCGGCCAGGCTCTCGGGCAGCGGCCACGACGAACCCGGTGTTTTGAGCACGATCACGACGCCGGTCAACGCCAGCGCCAGGCGCAAGAGCGAAGCGCTGCTGGGCCTTTCCCCCAGCAGCGGCCAGGCCAGCAGCACTGCCCAGGCCGGCATCAGGTAGAACAACAGGACGACCCGCACCACGTCGCCCACCGTCACCGCCCAGTTGAAGCCGACATTGGTCAGACCCGAGGCCAGCAGCAGCCACCACAGCATCGGGTATTGCAGAAAGCCGCGCCCGGCGCGCGGCTTGAGGGCCAGCAGACACAGCAGGGCAAATACATAAATCAGGGCGGTCGCCCACAGCGGGTGCAGACCGTGCTCTTGCAGCACGCGAAAAGGCCACCAGGACACGCCCCAGACCAGGGCGTTGAGCGTCAGCGCCGCCGCCGCCAAGGCCTTGACGCCATTAGTCATGAAAATTGTCGTTGCGGGCAATCGCCAGCAGGTGGTCGACTTCAGCGCGATGCTGGGCCAAATTATGGGCATACCAGCGTTTGATCAGCCACATGCAACCAGCAATCAGCAGGCCAAACGCCGTGATCGCGGCAAAGGTCGGCAGGCCCAGGCCGGTCGACAGGCTATAGGCCGCGCCCAGCACCAGGATGCAGGCCTGCTCGTTGAAGTTCTGCACCGCGATCGAGCGCCCGGCCCCCATCAGGTTGTGACCGCGATGTTGCAACAGCGCGTTCATCGGCACCACCAGAAAGCCGCCCAGCGCCCCCAGCAGAATCAGGAACGGTGCCGCCACCCAGACGTTGTCAATAAAAATCAGCAGCATGATCAACAAACCCATCACGATGCCCAGCGTGATGACACGCGGACCGTCTTCGAGGCGCATGCGCAGTGAAGCCACGACAGCACCGACTGCCATGCCGATCGCCACCACGCCCTGCAGGGCCGAGGCCTGCGTCACCGAATAGCCCAGCGCGGTGGCGGCCCAGGCCAGCACGATGAAGCGCAAATTACCGGCCACGCCCCAGATCAGCGTAGTGGCGGCGAGCGAAATCTGGCCCAGCTTGTCGCGCCACAAACGGGTGTTGCAGGTCCAGAAATCGGGCAGCAAGGCGCTCATGCGCCGCGGCAGCGCTCGCATCTCCACTCCGGTCAGGGGAATGTGGGTATTGAACCAGGTGGCAAGCAGATAAACAAATATCAGAACGCTGATGGCCGCCTCCGGGGCGCTGTCGATACTGCTGGTTATCAGTGGCAAGTCGATCGACAACAGCAAGGGCGCCAGCACCGGCCCCACCAGTTGCCCGCCCAGCAAGACCCCCAGAATGATGGAGGCGATGGTCAGGCCTTCAATCCAGCCGTTGGCTTTGACCAGTTGCGAGGCCGGCAGCAATTCGGTCAGGATGCCGTACTTGGCCGGCGAGTAAGCAGCGGCGCCCAGGCCGACAATGGCGTAGGCCATCAAGGGGTGGGTGCCAAACAGCATCAGCAGGCAACCCGCCACCTTGATGAAGTTGCTGATCAACATCACCCGGCCTTTGGGCAGGGAGTCGGCAAAAGCGCCGACGAAAGGCGCGAGAATCACATAAAACAGCGCAAACATGGGCACCAGGGCCGCTTGCTGCCACACCGGCGCCTCGCTGGTTCTGAGCAACTGAACGGCTGTAACAAACAGGGCGTTGTCGGCCAGCGAGCTGAAGAACTGCGCTGACATGATGGTATAGAAGCCGCGTTTCATTGTCTTCAGGCGCGCGTCAGTAGCTCTGACACGGTGGTTTTTTTAATAGGTCTCCAAACGGTAACGGGTTATAGCACGCCCCCGCAGTGTCAAAATCGCAGCTTCTGACTATTGCTCCCAACTCGCCATGCCGCGTCCGATTCACGCCACTATTCATACCGAAGCACTGCGCCACAACCTGGCGCGGGTCCGGCTGGCCGCCCCCGATGCGCGGGTCTGGGCCATCGTCAAGGCCAATGCCTATGGCCACGGTATCGAACAGGCGTTTGAGGGTTTGCGCGGCGCCGACGGCTTTGCCCTGCTGGACCTGGAAGAGGCCCGGCGCGTGCGGCACTTGGGCTGGCGCGGCCCGATTCTGCTGCTCGAAGGCGTGTTCGAGTTGCGCGACCTGGAGCTGTGCTCGCGCCTGGATCTGTGGCACACGGTGCACTGCGACCAGCAGATCGACATGCTCGCCAGCCACAAGACCAATGTGCCGCACCGCGTCTTCCTCAAGCTCAATGCCGGCATGAACCGCCTGGGCTTCACGCCGCAGCGTTACCGTGCCGCCTGGACGCGTCTCAATGCCCTGCCCCAGGTCGATGAAATCTCCTTGATGACCCATTTCAGTGACGCCGACAGCGCACCCGGCGTGGCGGCCCAAATGGCGCTGTTTGCCATCGTGACGCGCGATCTGCCGGGCGAACGCAGCTTGAGCAACAGCGCCGCCACCCTGCGCCACCGCGTCAGCGCCAGCGACGCCAGCGGCCAGCCCGACGCCCTGGTCGCCTCCGACTGGGTGCGTCCCGGCATTGCCATTTATGGCAGTGCCCCGGATTTTCCCGAGCACAGCGCGCACGACTGGGGCTTGCAGCCGGCCATGACGCTGGCTTCAAAAATAATCGCAACGCAAGACCTGGTGGCGGGGTCCAGCGTCGGCTATGGCTCGACTTTTGTGGCGCAGCAGGCGCTGCGCATCGGCATCGTGGCCTGTGGTTATGCCGACGGCTACCCGCGCGCCTGCCCGAGCGGCACGCCGGTGCTGGTCAATGGCGTGCGCAGCCGCACCGTCGGGCGCGTCAGCATGGACATGCTCGCGGTCGACCTCACGGCGCTGGACCAGGCTGGCGTTGGCGCCGGCTTTGGCAGCGAGGTCACGCTATGGGGCCGCGCCAGCAATGGCAGCGTGCTGGGCATCGACGAGGTGGCCCGCAGTGGCGGCACGATCGGCTACGAACTGATGTGCGCGCTGGCGCCGCGGGTGCCGGTGCAGGTGGCGGATTGATGAATTACGTCCCCCTTCCCATTGACATGATCGAACTCGGCCAGCCCCTGCCGGTGGACGTCTGGGATCCAGCGGGCAAGCTGTTGCTGCGCCAGGGGCAGCCCCTGCGGTCCGAACAGCACAAGGAAATGCTGCAGGCCCATCAGGCTTGCCTGACCGAGAGCGACGCGCGTGCCTGGCAAAAAAGTTTTGAGCGCATGATTCACCGCCTGCTCCAGAACGGCGCCGATGTGGCCACTCTGGCGCACGCTTTGCTGCCGGCAGAAATACTGGAAACCGATTACGTGGTCGGCAACCAAGTGCTGGGCGGCTGGCTCGATTTGCAGGAGATTCTGCGCGGGCTGCTGTACCAGGGCGGCGCCGCCATCAATCCGCTGCAACGTTTGGCCGGCATTGAAAGCCGGGCCCTTGAGCTGCTTGAGCGGGATCCTGACGAGAGCCTGTTCATCCTGTTTCAGGCGCTGGCCGACCCCGCTTTGGGCTATTGCGCCACGCACGCGCTGCTGGTGGGCGTGGTGTGCCAACTGACGGCCCGCAAGCTGGCGCTGCCGAGCAGCGTCGGCCAGCTTCTGTTGCGCTCGGCCCTGGTCATGAACATCGGCATGGCCCGCATCCAGGACAGTCTGGCGACGCAGAGCACGGCCCTCAACGAACCCCAGCGCCGACTGATCCGGGAACACCCGCAACTCAGTCTTGAAATCCTGCAGCGCATCGGCGTGCTCGACCCGGACCAGCTCGACCTGGTGCGTTGGCACCATGAACACGATGACGCCGGCGCGCTGCCCCGCAACGCGGTGAGTCGGCGCCTGCTGCGCATGGCCGACTGCTGCGTCGCCAAGATGGCGCCGCGCAAGACGCGCCTGGCGCTGTCGGCGCTGAGCGCGGCCCGCTCGCTGGTGCTCAACGCCACGCCCGACACCGCCCAGCTCGGCTCCGCCATGGCGGGCGTGCTCGGCTTTTACCCGCCCGGCAGCTACGTGCAACTGGTGAACGGTGAAAAAGCCGTGGTCGCTGCACGCGGCATGCGCGCCAACCAGCCGCACGTGGTGAGCATCGTCAACCCGGGCGGCATGCCGCTGAGCCCCTATATTTACCGCGACAGCGCCAACCCGCACTTTGCCATCCGCTCGCCGCTGAACGCCGAGAAGATCAGGATCAAGATCAGCCTGGAGAAGGTGCGCAAGGCGCGCCTGGAGCACTCCGCCTGATGCCCCGCAAAATAGGTTTGAATTTATGAACAAAGGCATTCTCATCATTGCGCATGCGCCACTGGCCAGTGCGCTGCGCCAGTGTGTCATGCATGTGTTTCCCGAAGCGGCGCCGGGGATGGCGGCGTTTGATGTGCAGCCCCATGCCCCGCCCGAAGAAACACTGGCGGGTGCCACCCAGGCCTTGGCCCGGCTTAACACCCATCAGACCCTGGTGTTGACCGACGTATTCGGTGCGACGCCCTGCAACGTGGCGCAGAAACTGGTGGACGGTTTGCATTCGAAGTTGATTGCGGGGGTCAATCTGCCCATGCTGTTGCGCGCCGTCACCTACCGCCGAGAATCGCTGGATGCGCTGGTGGCGCGGGCGTTGGCCGGTGGCGCGCAGGGCGTCATGCAGGTGGCGGCGACGGCGCCGCAAAATCAGATGAGAATGAAAAATGATCACAACAAGCACGACCATCATCAATAAACTGGGCCTGCATGCGCGGGCCGCAGCCAAATTGACCAAACTGGCGGGCAGCTATCCGTGCGAGGTCTGGCTCTCCCGCGGCCCGCGGCGCGTCAATGCCAAAAGCATCATGGGGGTCATGATGCTGGCCGCCGGTATCGGCAGCACGCTTGAAATTGACGTCAACGGCGCGCGCGAGCAGGAAGCCATGGACGCCCTGCTGGCCCTGATTGCCAGCAAATTCGGAGAGAGTGAATGACCCCCATGCGTGCCTCGCCAGCGCTCGCTCCGGCGCTGGTCACAGTGTGTGCTGCGCTGCCCCCCAGAAAGGCTAGCCCTCGGGCAAGTCTGGTAGAAACGGCGCGACAGGCTTGGGGCGGCCCGGCGCTGCGACTGTCATGACATTCTCGATTCACGGCCTCGCTGTTGCCCGCGGCATCGCCATCGGGCGCGCGGTGCTGGTGGCCTCCAGCCGGATCGACGTGGCGCACTATTTCATTGAGGCCTCCCAGGTCGAGGCCGAGATTGACCGCCTGCGCCTCGGGCGCAATGCGGTGGTCGACGAAATCCATCGCCTGCAAGCCAGCATTGGGAACATGGGTCCAAAGGAAACACCCCATGAATTGAAAGCCTTGCTCGACGTGCATTTGATGCTGCTGCAAGACGACGAGCTGATTGGCGGCGTCAAGCACTGGATCACACAGCGCCTGTACAACGCGGAATGGGCGCTGACCACGCAACTCGAAGTGATTGCGCGCCAGTTCGATGAAATGGAGGATGAATACCTGCGCGAGCGCAAGGCCGACCTCGAACAACTGGCTGAAAAAGTGTTGCGCGCCCTGAAGGGCGTGGCCTCGCCCGTGCTGCCGCCGGCGCGCGCGCTGCGCAAGAAGTCGCAGCAGGACCTGCTGCTCGACGATACGGTTGACGTGCCCTTGATCCTGATTGCGCACGACCTGTCACCGGCCGACATGCTGCAGTTCAAGCACAGCGTGTTTGCCGGCTTCATCACGGATGTGGGCGGCAAGACCTCGCACACCGCCATCGTCGCGCGCAGCCTGAATATTCCGGCGGTGGTGGGCGCGCGCCTGGCCAGCCAGTTGGTGCGCCAGGATGACTGGGTCATCATCGACGGCGATGCCGGCGTGGTGGTGGTGGACCCGTCGCCCATCATTCTGGCCGAGTATGGTTTCAAGCAACGCCAGGGGGAGCTGGAGCGCGGGCGCCTGGGCCGCTTGCGCCATACCCCGGCCGTCACCCTGGACGGTCAAAAAATCGAGCTGCTGGCCAACATCGAGATGCCGGAAGATGCGCCCGGCGCCCTGCAGGCCGGCGCCGTCGGGGTGGGCCTGTTCCGCAGCGAATTTCTGTTCATGGGGCGCCAGGGCAGGCTGCCCAATGAAGAAGAGCAATACCAGGCCTACCGGCGCGCGCTCGAAGGCATGCATGGTTTGCCGGTGACGATTCGCACCGTTGATATCGGCGCTGACAAACCGCTGGACAAGGCTTTGCGCGACGATGCGCACCTGAACCCGGCGCTGGGCCTGCGCGCCATTCGCTGGAGCCTGGCCGATCCGGCCATGTTTCTGACCCAGTTGCGGGCAATTCTGCGCGCCGCCGTCCATGGCCAGGCCAATCTGCTGATCCCGATGCTGGCCCATGCCAGTGAAATTCGCCAGACCCTTGCGCTGATTGAGCAGGCCCGCGCCGAACTCGACCACCGGGGCGTCGCCCATGGCCCGGTCAAGATCGGCGCCATGATCGAGATCCCGGCGGCGGCCCTCACGCTCCAGGTTTTTCTGCGCTATTTTGATTTCCTGTCGATCGGCACCAATGACCTGATTCAGTACACCCTGGCGATCGACCGCGCCGACGAGTCGGTGGCGCACCTGTACGACCCCCTGCATCCGGCGGTGTTGCGCCTGGTGGCGCTCACCATCGCCGCAGGCTCGGCACAGGGCAAGCCGGTGAGTTTGTGCGGCGAGATGGCGGGCGACATCAGCCTGACCCGTTTGTTGCTGGGCCTCGGACTGCGCAGCTTTTCCATGCATCCGGCGCAAATTCTGGCGGTCAAGCAAGAGGTGCTGCGCGCCGATGCCGGCAAGCTGGTGGCCTGGGCCGAGCAGGTAGTGGCCGACGACGAGCCGGGCCTGCGCATGAGCAAGCCTTAACCTGGCCCCCACGCTTGTCACTTCGTGTACTGCGCTGCCCCCCAAGGGGGCACGCCTTGCTTGGGGCGGCCCGGCGCGGCGGCTTAAACCCGGGGCCAATCCGGCGCCGGCTGCCGGCCGCCGCGCAGCAGTTTCTTGCCGTACTCGACGCAGCGCTGCGGCGTCGGAATCACCTTGCCGGGGTTGAGCAGCCCCTTGCCGTCGAAGGCGCGCTTGATGCCGAACATCTGCTCGTTTTCCTCGATCGAAAACTGCACGCACATGGAGTTGAGTTTTTCCAGGCCGACGCCGTGCTCGCCGGTAATGGTGCCACCCATGGCGACGCTGGTTTCCAGGATTTCAGCGCCGAACAGTTCGCAGCGGTGCAACTGATCGGGGTCGTTGGCGTCGAACAAAATCAGCGGGTGCAGGTTGCCGTCGCCAGCGTGGAACACGTTGCAGCATCGCAGGCCGTACTTGATTTCCATCTGCTGGATCGCCAGCAGCATGTCGGCCAGCCGTTTGCGCGGAATGGTGGAGTCCATGCACATGTAGTCGGGGCTGATGCGCCCGCTGGCCGGAAAAGCGTTCTTGCGGCCACTCCAGAATTTCAGCCGCTCGGTCTCGTCCCGGCTGACCGCAATGGCGGTGGCGCCGTGCTGGCGCAGCACCGCGCTCATGCGGCCGATTTCTTCTGCCACTTCTTCCGGCGTACCATCGCTCTCGCACAGCAGAATCGCCTCGGCGCCGAGGTCGTAGCCGGCATGCACGTAGTCCTCCACCGCCGCCGTCATCGGCTTGTCCATCATCTCCAGGCCGGCCGGGATGATGCCGGCGGCGATGATGGCGGCGGTGGAGGACTAC
>JAKFXU010000106.1:10309-13660 GCA_021731215.1 Rhodoferax sp. | reverse complement strand
GGCTTGATCACCGCGTCTCATACGACCTAGATTTTTTTCTGCCTGAAGGATTCGATGCGGGGAAGATGGCGGTCGCTCTCAAAAAAGCAGGCATTGCCTATGAAACCAAGGACATCGTGGACGATCCGCGCAAAGCGAATCAACTCCACGGATACGTCAGCCATCAAGGTCAGCGGCTCAAAGTCTCGTTTGTCGAGGACGCTTATTTCGAAATTTATCTCGCCGTCGAGCGCAAGTTTGGTGGCCTGATCGCCAGAACGGAGGAGATTTCCGGCTTGTATCACAGGAAACTTCGAACGGTTGCCGGCGGCGGTTCGGAGGGCGACTCGTTCGAGGGCGGGCGTCAGAAGGCGCGCGATTTGTTCGATCTCCATGTCTTGTCGGAGGCGTTCATGCCCATCAAGCCCTTCATGGAGTCGCTACCCTATTCGTTTCCGTCAGCCGCTTTTGACAACGGGTTGGCGAACATGCCCTGGCTCGAACTGATGGACGAGCTCAAGGAACTGGTATGCGACGCGAAATGGAGAGCGGCCAAAGATCTCGCCTTCTTGCAGGAGGCTCTCTATGGCCAGATCGGCGCGCAAGCGCTCGATCACTTCGCCTTGGACGTGGACGCAACGCCCAAGGCGTCCAAAGCCCCTTCCCAAACGAAAGGGCGAGGGACGCCTGCTGGCCGCGGCCGTGGAGGGCTGACGCGATGAAACCAATCCACGAGATTGAACCCTGGGAGGCGGTGAGCAAGAAAGTTTACTGGGACCGTGATGTGGAATTGGACAAATGGCGGGAGATGGTTGCCCGTGGCCATCGTTCGTATCTGCCCAATGCGGTCGCCGCCATGGATGTCATCGAATTCATCCACTTCTACGGCGCCAAGCGCTTCGTGGAAGATTGGCCCGAGCTTCGAGAATCCTTGTCAGCCGCGGCCACTCAACGAGCGCGAACCTACGACATGGCTTGGAGCCGCCTGGTGGGCGGAGGGTGGAATCTGTTGCCGACGAAAGATTTTCACGACATGCCGAAACGGCGCAAGCAATTCTTGCTGCGCGCTGCGAGCGCGCCCGGGAAGAGCATTTATGAGCTGGCGAAAGACTTGGACATGCAATACCGGCGCGCCCACGAGCACGCGCAGAGACTGATCGACGAGGGCAAGCTTCGCGATAAAGAGGTCGTCGAGGGCGGCCATCGCAAGCGCAAGCTCTATCCATGCACATTTTGAGCAAGCTCAGCGGGCGCGCGGGAAAAATCTTCTGCGCGCTCGCGTCCATAAAAACAAGCCTCGACGCCAACAACCAGGCCTGAGGCCTGAAATTTCAACAGCTTAAGCGAACGGCTTAGGGCAGCCCCCTGGTTTGGTTGACACAGGGGTAAACCTTGACTGCCTCAAATTTGTACCAAAGTCCAATAGACGGCCGCTTGGGGCGGGACTAATCTGCAGCCATCAGTTCTAAAGCCCTGAGCGCATACGTTCAGGTTCCACGTCTAAACCGGAGATCATCATGGCCCAATTTGCAACCGTCGCCGCCATCACAGGCACCGGCACCGTCCTAGCCGTCAACGCCCAGGGCGTCAGCCGCGCCCTCAAGGTCGGCGACACCCTGCAAAAAGGCGAAACCGTGCGCACCGTGGGCGACGTCCGGGTCGAACTCGTGATGGAAGACGGCCGCCTGCTGGCCGTCGCCCCGGCCCAAAGCGTGCGCCTGGACGACAACGTGAGCCAGTCCGACCAGCGCCCCACCGCCCAGGACAGCGCCGTTACCACCCCGGCCACCGCCGAGACCATCATCCAGGCGCTGGAGCGCGGCACCGACCTGAGCACCGAGCTTGAAGCCGCCGCCGCCGGTCTGACCGCCGGCACCGGCGCCGACGGCGGCAGCAGCTTTGTGCAACTGCTGCGCATCGTCGAAGGCGTGGACCCGCTGGCCTACAACTACGGCTTTGTGGCACCTGAGCTGCCGCCTGATCTGCAGGCGGTGCCAGTGTTGCCTGTTGAAGAACCACCGACCATTCTGGTCGGTGACGGCGGATTGCTTGCCGAGTCGGCCGTGGCGGATGCGTTTGAACCGGCGCTACCGGGCGGATCGGCGAATGATGGTGAGGGCGACTTGGGCAGATTTGTCGAAGGCAAGTTCCAGGTTTCCGATCCACAAGGAGTGGCCTCGCTGGTGTCGGTCACCATCAATGGCATCGTGATCCCGATGGGGAGCCTGGTTGGAGCAGTCATTCCAGGTGACACCGGTATCTTGACCATTACCAGTTTTGATCCGGCGACCGGGTTCGCCACCTTTACCTATGAGTTGACGACTGCGACCACGGACGTTGCGGGTGTTGATGAAACTGAAATTTTTACATTTACCACGACCGACGGGGTCAACACGTCGAACACGGCGACCATTACGATTACTATTGTTGACGACGTGCCCACGGCGCTGGATGACGGCACACGCACGGTAACGGAGGACGCCACCCTGTCGGTCAATGGCAACGTGCTGGCCAACGACAGCTACGGCGCCGACGGCGCGGGCACGTTTGCCTGGGGCGCCAACACGGAGGCCCAGGCGGCGCTGGCCACCTACGGCACGCTCACGCTCAACACCGATGGCACCTACTCCTTCGCCCTGAACAACGCCAGCGCGGCGGTGCAGGCACTGACGGCGGCCAGCACCCCGATCGAGCAGACCCTGAGCTACACCATCACCGATGCCGACGGCGACACCAAGACAGCCAGCGTCACGATCAGGATCACGGGCGCGGACGACACGGCCAAGGTCACCGTGGCGACAGAAGGCGCGGACTCCACCGTGTTTGAGGCCGGCCTGACCTCGTCGGCCAACACCAGCGAGACCGATGCCGACAGCTTTACGGTATCGGCCAGCGATGGCATCAAGGAAGTCGTGGTCGGTGGAGTCACCTTCACACTGGCACAGTTGCAGGGCTTCAGCACCAGCAACCCGTCGACCGGCATCAACACCACCGAAGGCACACTGAGCATCACCGGCTACACCAGCACCGACGGCAACAAGAGCGCCACCATCAACTACAGCTACACGCTCAATGCGGCGCAGACGCACACCCAGCCGGGCAACGACACGACCTTGAGCGACAGCGTGAGCGTCACGGTCAATGGCGTGGGTGGCACCACGGGTACGGCCAACCTGAGCATCACCATCGTGGACGACGTGCCCAGCGTGACGATCACGGCGGGCCGCACGACGGTGGTCGAAGGTGGCTCGATCAGCAACGGCACCTGGAGCAACGTGCCTGGGGCCGATGGTCTGGCCTCGACCAAGGTGCTGATTGGCAGCGCCGAATACGACCTGAATACGGCCATCAACACCGGCACGGGCACGCTGA
>JAKFXU010000106.1:0-10299 GCA_021731215.1 Rhodoferax sp. | reverse complement strand
GGCTCGATCAGCAACGGCACCTGGAGCAACGTGCCTGGGGCCGATGGTCTGGCCTCGACCAAGGTGCTGATTGGCAGCGCCGAATACGACCTGAATACGGCCATCAACACCGGCACGGGCACGCTGACGGTCAACAGCAACGGCACCTGGACCTTTGCCGCAGCCGATGCGCAAGCGCAACCGGTGAGCGTGAGCTTTGCGATCAAGGTGGTGGATACCGACACCGACGAGGCCACCTCCAGCACCCACACCATCACCATCACCGATGACGGCACGGTGCCGTTGGTTGGCAACGAGACCGGCACGGTGAACGAATCGGCACTGGCCAATGCCAACGCCACCGGCAGCGGTGGCGGCACGGTCACGGCCAGCGGCGTGTTCGACATCACGCTCGACGGCGATGCGCTGAGCAGCCTGGTGGTCAATGGCGTGAACGTCACGGCGGCTACGGCGCTCAGCCCGATCACGGCCAGCACGAGCGCGAATGCCACCTTGGTGGTGGGCAAGAATGCAGAGGGCCAGTACACCTGGACCTACACCCTGACCGACAACGTCACCGACGTCAATCAAGCTGGTACGCCTGAGGTCGACAGCTTCAACGTGGTGGTGACCGACGCCGATGGCGACGTGTCCGCCACGGCGACCGTGAAGGTCACCATCGTGGACGACGTGCCCAGCGTGACGATCACGGCGGGCGACACGACGGTGGTCGAAGGCGGCTCGATCAGCAACGGCACCTGGAGCAACGTGCCTGGGGCCGATGGTCTGGCCTCGACCAAGGTGCTGATTGGCAGCGCCGAATACGACCTGAATACGGCCATCAACACCGGCACGGGCACGCTGACGGTCAACAGCAACGGCACCTGGACCTTTGCCGCAGCCGATGCGCAAGCGCAACCGGTGAGCGTGAGCTTTGCGATCAAGGTGGTGGATACCGACACCGACGAGGCCACCTCCAGCACCCACACCATCACCATCACCGATGACGGCACGGTGCCGTTGGTTGGCAACGAGACCGGCACGGTGAACGAATCGGCACTGGCCAATGCCAACGCCACCGGCAGCGGTGGCGGCACGGTCACGGCCAGCGGCGTGTTCGACATCACGCTCGACGGCGATGCGCTGAGCAGCCTGGTGGTCAATGGCGTGAACGTCACGGCGGCTACGGCGCTCAGCCCGATCACGGCCAGCACGAGCGCGAATGCCACCTTGGTGGTGGGCAAGAATGCAGAGGGCCAGTACACCTGGACCTACACCCTGACCGACAACGTCACCGACGTCAATCAAGCTGGTACGCCTGAGGTCGACAGCTTCAACGTGGTGGTGACCGACGCCGATGGCGACGTGTCCGCCACGGCGACCGTGAAGGTCACCATCGTGGATGATGTGCCCACGGCAGTGGTTTCTGACTATGCGGTTGTGCAGAATGTCGCCGGCGCACCGGTGTCTTTCGATCTTGACCTGGATCAGCCCACTTCGACACTTGCCAACAATTACGGTGCTGACGGCGGAACCATCAGGTTCGCTCCCACACTTAATGGACAGCCCAGCGGTTTGACGTACGGTGGTGGTGTTACGCCCATCATGTATGTCGTTTCTGGCGGTGGCCTAATACTGACCGGCATGGCGGGTACGACATCCGTATTCGTCCTTACCCTCGATCCGGCAACTGGAACGTATACCGTCGACATGAATGCGCCGGTGGATAGTATCAGCACAGTTAACTTCAGTGATGGTACTTACGACTTTGTCGGAGGCAACGGTGCCTGGGCCGGCTTCGTCCCGGATGGCCAAGGTTTTGGCGAGATCCCTCTAAACGATGATTCAACAGATTTGCTGCTCACTCCTTTTGGCACGGCCACAACAATCAATGGCAATGCGAATGCCGCAGGTGCCGGTGGTGGTGCCGGGGGCCAGAATATAGGCGTGGGAGAGGGCGTGCGTGTTGACTTCGTGGTGGACTTGGGCGGCAATCCGGCCGGTTCCGGCGGCTACACCACCGCTGCAAATCGTGACCACACCTTCGACGGGCACTACGTCGCCAATGGCGCGTCGTTGAAGTTTGGTGATGGAACTAGCAATACGACACTGAAGATTACGGCCCGTGACGAAACACCAGCTACAGACGCAAACAACATAGTAGGCGACGGTGTTCTGGACTCCGTCACTTCAGTCGTCATAAGTTATGACGGCATGAATCAAACGGTGACTTTTGCCAACATAGGAACGACAGCAACGACCTTTCCTGTGGGTAATCCAGGCGGACTTGCGAACAGAACCTACACGGTTCAGTTCGTCAACGTGGATCCAGGTGCTGGAGTGCAATATGCTGTTCTCGTCACCGGCATACTGGATACGAAAGTTTCCATCGCGACGTTTACGGCGAACGGCTACAGTAGCCTTGAGGTTTTGAATACCGCGGGTGATGATTTTGACATTACCGGTTTCGGCGCTGCGGTTCAGAGCACTAATCCGGTCAGCTTCAGCGTCCCCGTTGAAGTGATTGATGGGGATGGCGACATCGCAGGCAGCATGCTTGGTGTGACATTGACGCAGGCTGGAGCCGGTATACAGGACTTTTCTGATAGTGGTGCTACTACAGCGGCGTCAACTCTCGCTTCGCCCCATATCATGGGCTCGGACTTCGGTGATACCCTCACCGGGGATGCTGGGAACAATGTCCTCTCCGGTGGACTAGGTGATGACACCCTGACTGGTGGCGCGGGCAACGATACCCTGTTCGGAGGTGCCGGCGCCGACATCCTGGTCGGCGGCTTGGGTGCCGACACCTTCAAGTGGAGCCTGGGCGATCAAGGGTCCACAGGCACACCCGCCCGCGATGTCGTCACGGACTTCACGGTCGGTGCTGGCGGCGACGTACTCGATCTGCGTGACTTGCTGCAAGGCGAGAGCACTGCAAACTTGGGGCAGTTCCTGCAGTTTGGGGTAGAGAGCAGCAAACTGGTGCTGTCGGTCGATCACGACGGCGGCGGCAGCTTTGCGGCGACCCAGAAGATTGTGTTTGACAACTTCACCAGCCAAAGTGCGCTGGCGAGTGCACTGGGGTCGGCCAGTGATGATGCCGCCATTCTGAGCAAAATGATCGAGCTCGGTAACCTGAAGATCGATAATCCCTAAGCGCCGACCGCACCAGCCTGCTCCGGCCGGCTGGGCTGGTCTTATCGGGCAGACCACGCAAGTGGCCTGCCCTTATTCCTGGTGCGCCCGGCAGGGCGCATTCACTTGAAGCTGCAAGCCCTCCACCCACCCGGCAAGAGGAAGCGTCAGTCCAACGGCCTGTCCCCCGTCACCCGGCGCTGCCGCACCAGGGCTGTCGCGGGTGCCTGCGAATCTGGCGGATGCCCAAGACCAAGCGCTGGCACCCGCAGTGGCGCGCCGGTGCGGGGAGACAGCAAGCCGGATGCGTTACGATGGCAGGTGCCTGGGCTGGCTCAAGCGAGGCTATGACGATGAAAGCCAGCAAGATAAATTCGAAGGAGTTGATGCGATGACTGCTACCGAACAGGTGTTGATCGAGAAGATCAAACAACTTCCACCGCAGCGGATGATGGAGGTGGAGGACTTTGTCGATTTCTTGCGCACCCGCGATGACAGGCAGAACCTCACGCGCGCTGCGGCCAAGGCTAGCGAGGCAAGCTTCGCGGCCGTGTGGGACAACGACGAAGACGCGGCCTACGACCGGCTGTAAGCAATGGCCGCCACTTCACGGTTCAGCTTGGGCAATGTGGTGTTGGTGCCGTTTCCTTTCACCGATCAATCCGGCTCAAAGAAACGCCCAGCCGTGATCGTATCGAGCAGCAGCTACAACACCCACCGGCGTGACATCGTGATCATGGCGATCACGAGCCAGGTGCGACAGCCACTCGGTTACGGCGAGGCCATGGTCGCCGACTGGCAGGCCGCCGGGCTCATTAAGGCCTCGGTGCTCAAGCCGGTTTTCACCACCATCGACCAAGGGCTCGTGATCCGCCCGCTGGGGACGCTCTCGGCGGCTGACTTGAAGACGCTGCGCCAGATCTTGGGCAATGTGATTGGATGACCCGACTGGCTGGGGAATCGGGGAAATCTCCTGTTAGCCTGCGTTGGTGTCAATTTTCTTTGCCGACATCGAAGCTCTGGCGCCCCACTGGCCGCATCCGGGCAAGGAAGCGAAGAAATGCCAGGTCGAGGAATTCCGCGATCTGCTGGAACGTATAGGAGTTAAACCATGAACGTGATGACCTACAAAGGCTACACGGCCCGCATTGAATTCGACGAGCGCGACGATATTTTCGTGGGCCGCGTGCTGGGAATTCGCGCCATCATCAGTTTTCATGCAGACAATGTGGCCGAGCTTCGCCGGGCCTTGATGGAGGCGATGGACGATTACCTGAAAGACTGCAAAGAGCGCGGTATTTCGCCCGAAAAACCGGCGTCCGGAAAGATGATGCTGCGTGTTCCGTCCGAGTTGCATGGTTCCGCCTTGATCGCCGCGCAGGCTAGCGGCAAGAGCCTGAATCAGTGGGCGGTCGAGGTGCTGGGCAACGCGGCTCATGTCTGAGCCATGGAAATGGCGCGTACATTATTCAATCATGCTCGCCCGTTTTGGAGATCAAAAATGAACACCCGTATCGAAGCCGCACAAGCCTCCTTCTACTTGGCCGATACCCATGAACTGAGCAACCTGTCAAGCGAACTGTGTGACTACAACATGTACACCGAAGACGCCGCCTTGCGCGCGGCGGTGCAGCGCGAAGGCGGCCAGTGGGCCGAGCCCGAACTCGGCGAATTTGGCAGGTTGACGGGCTCGGCCGATTACCTCGAACTGGGCCGCCTGGCCAACCAGTTCACGCCCGAGTTGGATACGCATGACCGCTTTGGCAAGCGCATCGACCTGGTGCAATTCCACCCGGCCTACCACCAGCTCATGAAAACCAGCATTGAACATGGGTTGCACGCATCGCCCTGGACCCATCCGGGGCCGGGGGTCCATGTTGCCCGCGCTGCCAAAACTTATCTGCATACGCAGGTGGAGGCGGGCCATGGCTGCCCCATCACCATGACCTTCGCCGCCGTGCCGGCGCTGCGCCTGCAGCCCGATCTGGCCAGCGTTTGGGAGCCCAAGATCACGGCCCGCGTCTATGACCCGCGCAACGTGCCCGTGGAGCAAAAACAGGGCCTCACCATCGGCATGGCCATGACGGAAAAACAGGGTGGCTCGGATGTCCGCAGCAACAGCACGCGCGCCTATCCGCTGGGCGGCGGCGGGCCGGGGCAGGCTTATGAACTGGTGGGGCACAAGTATTTCGTGTCGGCCCCCATGTGCGATGCCTTTCTGGTGCTGGCGCAGGCACCCGGCGGCCTGTCGTGCTTTCTGTTGCCGCGCTGGCGCCCGGACGGCAGCAAGAACCCGATGCAAGTGCTGCGCCTCAAAAAGAAAATGGGCAACGCCTCCAACGCCTCGTGCGAGACCGAACTGCGCGGCGCCCTGGCCTGGATGGTGGGCGAGGAGGGGCGCGGCGTGCGCAACATCATTGAGATGGTCAGCATGACGCGCTTCGACTGCATGATCGGCTCCAGCGCCGGCATGCGCATGGCGGCTTCGCAGGCGCTGCACCATTGCGGGGTCCGCTCCGCCTTCGGCAAGCTGCTGAACCAGCAGCCGCTGATGCAGAACGTGTTGACCGATCTGGCGCTCGAGAGCGAAGCCGCCTTGACGCTGACCATGCGCATCGCCCGCGCCATGGACCAGCGTGCCAACGAGCACGAAGATCTGCTGGTGCGCCTGGTCACCGCCGTTGGCAAGTACTGGATCTGCAAGCGCACGCCCAACCATGCCTACGAAGCGATGGAGTGCATTGGCGGCAGCGGTGTGATGGAAGACAGCATGATGCCGCGCCTGTACCGGGAGGCACCCGTCAATGCGATCTGGGAAGGCAGCGGCAATGTGCAGTGCCTGGACGTGCTGCGCGCGCTGTCGAAAACACCGGCGGTACTCGATGCTTTTTTTGCCGAAGTCGCCCAAGCGCGAGGAGCGCATGCGGCGCTGGATCGCTATCTGGCCGATCTCGCGACCGATCTCAAGGACGTGCAGGATTTCGAATACCGGGCGCGCGACGTGGTGGACCGCATGGCGCTGGCCTTGCAGGCCGCGCTGCTGGTGCGCCATGCGCCGGCCTTTGTCAGCGATGCCTTCTGCCATTCGCGCCTGGCGCAGCTGGGCCATCACAACTACGGCACGCTGCCGCGCGGCGTTGACAGCGCCGCCATCATTGCGCGCGCGACGCCCAAGACGTCCAGCAGTTGAGCCGATTCCCTACCGGATGCTGGCCAGCCGACCTGCTTGAAGTGGGTTGCGCGTCGCGGCCAGGCATCGACTTCGGATTGCAGAAGCGGTGGACTTGCAATGCGCCGTTCCAGGCGCTGGCGATTGAGAATGCCGAGCTCGATCTCGACCCTGTTCAGCCAGCTTCTCCAGAGAGTTGGCACTCGCCTACAGCCCGAATAGACTTATATCCAAAAAAGTTAATTGCCGATAACCGCTTGACCTGCTATAGTTGAAAGCTTTTCGGAATTTCCGAAGGGATTCACGTTTTCGAAGTATTCAAGTTTTAACTACCGAAATAGTTAACAAACGTTGAGGGACGTTTTTCAATGCCAACCATTAATCAGCTAGTACGTCAGGGGCGAGAGGTCGAAACGATCAAGTCCAAAAGCCCTGCGATGCAAAATTCTCCGCAGCGTCGCGGTGTGTGCACCCGTGTGTACACCACAACGCCCAAAAAACCTAACTCGGCTCTGCGTAAAGTCGCCAAAGTGCGTCTGACCAACGGGTTCGAAGTTATTTCCTACATCGGCGGCGAGGGCCACAACCTGCAGGAGCACTCGGTGGTGCTGGTGCGCGGTGGTCGCGTCAAGGATCTGCCCGGTGTGCGTTACCACATCGTGCGCGGTTCGCTCGACCTGCAAGGCGTGAAAGATCGCAAGCAGTCGCGCTCCAAGTACGGTGCCAAGAAGCCAAAGGTCAAATAAGCCAAGGCTGGTCCAGTCAAAAAAGGTGCTGTTTCCCGCGTGGCGCGGTGATTCGGCGTAGTGACCCGCTGTTGGGTCGAGTAAGTGAAAACCAAGATGGTTTTCGCGGCATCTGACACAGATGTCAACTGAAGCAAAGAGGTGAAAAAATGCCACGTCGTCGCGAAGTCCCTAAACGTGAAATCCTGCCGGATCCTAAATTTGGCAATGTCGAGCTGTCCAAATTCATGAACGTGATCATGGAAGGCGGCAAAAAGGCGATCGCCGAGCGCATCATTTATGGCGCGCTGGAGCAGATCGAGAAAAAGAACCCCGGTAAAGACCCGGTCGAAGCCTTCACCATGGCCATCAACAACGTCAAGCCCATGGTCGAGGTGAAGTCCCGCCGGGTTGGCGGTGCCAACTACCAGGTGCCGGTCGAAGTGCGTCCGGTGCGTCGTCTGGCCCTGTCCATGCGCTGGATCAAGGAAGCCGCCCGCAAGCGTGGCGAGAAATCGATGGCCTTGCGTTTGGCCAACGAATTGATGGAGGCCACCGAAGGCCGTGGCGGCGCCATGAAAAAGCGTGACGAAGTTCACCGCATGGCGGAGGCGAACAAGGCTTTCTCCCACTTCCGCTTCTAAGTCCGGCTACTGCGCGGCTTTCATACGTCGTTGCAGCCCCTTGTCGTGCTGATAGCACTGCCTGCGGGGCTGCGCCTAGTCTGAAAACCGCTCGCTACGCCGTGGAGGCCAAAAGTCTTCGCGGCGCGCGGTTTGAAAACTATTGATCAACCAAGGATCCATCATGGCTCGCCATACCCCCATTGAGCGCTACCGCAATATCGGTATTTCGGCTCACATTGACGCCGGTAAAACCACGACCACCGAGCGCATTCTTTTTTATACCGGCGTGAACCACAAGATTGGTGAAGTTCACGACGGCGCGGCCACCATGGACTGGATGGAGCAGGAGCAAGAGCGTGGCATCACGATCACCTCCGCCGCCACCACCTGTTTCTGGAAAGGCATGGACACGTCCCTGCCCGAGCACCGCATCAACATCATTGACACTCCCGGCCACGTCGATTTCACGATTGAAGTCGAGCGCTCGATGCGCGTGCTCGACGGCGCCTGCATGGTCTACTGTGCGGTCGGCGGCGTGCAGCCCCAGTCGGAAACCGTTTGGCGCCAGGCCAACAAGTACAAAGTGCCGCGTTTGGCCTTTGTCAACAAGATGGACCGCACCGGTGCCAACTTCTTCAAGGTCGTGGACCAGATGAAGCTGCGCCTGAAGGCTTCTCCCGTGCCCATGGTGATCCCGATCGGCGCCGAAGAGCACTTCACCGGTGTGGTCGATCTGATCAAAATGAAGGCCATCATCTGGGACGAAGCGTCACAGGGTATGTTGTTTGACTATCGCGAGATTCCCGCCGAGCTGCTGGAGTTGGCCAAGGAGTGGCGCGAAAAGATGGTCGAGGCGGCGGCCGAGGCATCGGAAGAATTCATGAACAAGTACCTGGAAGAAGGTGACTTGACGGAAGACGAAATCAAGCTGGGCATCCGCACCCGCACCATCGCCAGTGAAATCCAGCCGATGTACTGTGGCTCGGCGTTCAAGAACAAAGGCGTGCAGCGCATGCTGGACGCCGTGATTGAATTCATGCCGTCGCCGGTGGATATTCCGCCAGTCAAGGGCATGGACGACGACGAGCATCCGGTGGTGCGCCAGGCCAGCGACAGTGAAAAATTCTCGGCTCTGGCTTTCAAGCTGATGACCGACCCGTTTGTGGGCCAGTTGACCTTTGTGCGCGTCTACTCAGGCGTGCTGCAAAAGGGCGACAGCGTCTACAACCCGATTCGCGGCAAGAAAGAGCGCATCGGCCGGATTGTGCAGATGCATGCCAACGAGCGGCAAGAAGTGAGCGAAATTCGCGCCGGCGATATCGCTGCTTGCGTCGGCTTGAAAGACGTCACCACCGGTGAAACCCTGTGCGACCCCAGTGCCATCGTCATGCTCGAGCGCATGGTGTTCCCGGAACCGGTGATTACCCAGGCGGTCGAGCCCAAAACCAAGGTCGACCAGGAAAAGATGGGTATTGCTTTGCAGCGCCTGGCGCAAGAGGATCCCTCGTTCCGCGTCAAGACGGATGAAGAGTCCGGTCAGACCCTGATCGCCGGTATGGGCGAGCTGCACCTCGAAATCATTGTGGACCGCATGAAGCGCGAGTTCGGGGTTGAAGCCAACGTCGGCAAGCCGCAAGTGGCCTACCGCGAAACCATTCGCAAGACGGTGGAAGACAGCGAAGGCAAGTTCGTGCGCCAGTCGGGCGGCAAGGGTCAATACGGACACGTGGTGCTGAAGATCGAGCCGAACGAGCCGGGCAAGGGCATCGAGTTCGTCGACGCCATCAAGGGCGGTGTGGTTCCGCGCGAGTACATTCCGGCGGTTGAAAAAGGTATTCACGAGGCCGTGACCTCGGGCGTGCTGGCCGGTTACCCGGTGGTGGACGTCAAGGTCACGCTGCACTTCGGTTCCTACCACGATGTGGACTCGAACGAGAACGCCTTCAAGATGGCCGCGATTTTCGGTTTCAAGGACGGTTGCCGCAAAGCCAACCCGGTCATTCTGGAGCCGATGATGGCGGTGGAAGTGGAAACCCCGGAAGACTACGCCGGCAACGTGATGGGCGATTTGTCCTCACGGCGCGGCATGGTGCAGGGCATGGAAGACATGGTCGGTGGCGGCAAGGCCATCAAGGCAGAAGTGCCGCTGTCGGAAATGTTCGGCTACTCCACCACGCTGCGTTCCATGTCACAGGGTCGCGCGACCTACACGATGGAATTCAAGCACTACACCGAAGCGCCGCGCAACGTGTCGGAAGCCATCATGGCGGCCCGCGCCAAGTAATTTCAAGCTGTCTGCGACGGTGTGCCGCCCTGTTCCCGTGCGGGGCGAACCAGCAACATCGTGCAAACATTAAACCTGTACACGGGAATTAGCTCTTTGGAGAATTGAAAATGGGAAAAGAAAAATTCACACGCACCAAGCCGCACGTCAACGTCGGCACCATTGGCCACGTCGACCACGGCAAGACCACCCTGACGGCGGCCATCACCACCGTGCTGGCGGCCAAGTTTGGCGGCCAGGCCAAGGCCTACGACCAGATTGACGCCGCACCCGAAGAAAAAGCGCGCGGCATCACCATCAACACCGCCCACGTCGAGTACGAAACGGCGAATCGCCACTACGCCCACGTCGACTGCCCCGGCCACGCCGACTACATCA
>JAKFXU010000105.1 GCA_021731215.1 Rhodoferax sp. | reverse complement strand
AGCGGCCACAGCGCCGCCAACGCGGCGCTGGAGCTCGAACTGGCGGCCTTTGTGCAGTTGCCGCGCGCCCTCTACTTCTATGCCGGTTACGCCACCAACATCGGCATCGTGCCGGCCCTGGTCGGCGCCGGCGACGCCCTGTTCTCCGACGCGCTCAACCATGCCTGCCTGATCGACGGCGCGCGGCTGTCAAAAGCCCAGATTCACCGCTACGCCCATGGCGACCTGGCCGCGCTGGAGCAAGCGCTGGCGCACAGCCCGGCGCGGCGCAAACTGGTGCTGAGCGACGCCGTGTTCAGCATGGACGGCGACCGCGCCAACATTGCCGCACTGCTGGACTTGTGCGAACGCTTTGACGCACTGCTGCTGCTCGACGACGCGCACGGCTTTGGCGTGCTCGGGCCGCAGGGCCGCGGCAGCCTGGCGCAGGCCGGCCTGAGCGGCGCCGGCGCGTCGCGTCGCGTGCTCTACATGGCGACGCTGGGCAAGGCCGCCGGCGTGGCTGGTGCCTTTGTCGCTGGCGATGAGGCGCTGATCGAATGGCTGCTGCAAAAAACCCGCAGCTACATCTTTGCCACCGCCGCGCCGGCGCTGCTGGCCCATGCGCTGCGCGCCAGCCTGCGCCTGATCGAGACCGAGCAGTGGCGCCGCGACCATTTGACCCGGCTGATCGCGCGCCTGCGCGACGGCCTGGCTTTGCTTCTGCACGGCACACACTGGCAGCTTGGCGAATCCAGCACCGCCGTGCAGGCGCTGGTGATCGGCGCCAACGAGGAAGCGCTGGCGGTGATGGAAGGCCTGCGCCAACGCGGCCTGTGGGTACCGGCGATCCGCCCCCCCACGGTGCCGGCCGGCACCGCCCGGCTGCGCATCGCCCTGTCGGCCGCCCATAGCGAGACCGATATCGACCGCCTGCTGCAGGCGCTGGCCGAGCTGGCACCCAGAACCGGGCCGGCCAGCGCGTCCTCGCTCGGCGCTGGCGTGATCTAATTCCTCTTTTTCCCGCCCTGGCGATCTGACCTGAAAAAGTCGTACACCATGTTCCGAACCCTGCTCAAATCCAAAATCCACCGCGTCGCCGTGACCGACTGCGAGTTGCATTACGAAGGCTCCTGCGCCATCGATGAAGACCTGCTGGCCGCGGCCAACCTGAGCGAGAACGAACAGATCCACATCTGGAACATCAACAACGGCGAACGTTTTGTGACCTACGCCATTCGCGGCCAGCGCGGCAGCGGCATCATCTCGGTCAACGGCTCAGCCGCCCGGCGCGCGGCCGTGGGCGACCTGATCATCATCGCCGCCTTCGCCCAGGTGCCGGAAGACCAGGTGGCGGGCTTTGCCCCCAAGCTGGTGTTTGTCGATGCCAACAACCGCATCCAGGAGCAGCGTTCCCACATTCCAGTGCAAGCCGCCACGCAACCCTAAGCCCCAGGAGATGCCATGAGCACGCCCGCCGATCCCACCAGCGCCAGCCCCTACGGCACCCTGCCGCCGACCAGCACGCCGGCGCTGCGCAAACCAATCAGCCTGCCGCGCCTGATCGAGATGCGCGCGCGCGGCGAAAAAATCACCATGCTGACTGCCTACGACGCCACCTTTGCCGCGGTCGCCGACGCCGCCGGGGTCGAGTGCATTCTGGTCGGCGATTCCTTGGGCATGGTGTGCCAGGGCCTGGCCAGCACCGTGGGGGTGAGCCTGCAAGATATGTGTTACCACGTGCAAAGCGTGGAGCGTGGCTTGCGCCGCTCGCAAGCCACCGCCTGGCTGATTGGCGACATGCCGTTCGGCACTTACCACGAGTCCAGGGAACAGGCGCTGCGCAGCGCCGCCGCGCTGATGCAGGCGGGCGCCCACATGGTCAAGCTCGAGGGCGGCGGCTGGACGGCGGACACGGTGCAGTTTCTGGTCGAACGCGGCATTCCGGTCTGCGCCCACTTGGGGCTTACGCCGCAAACCGTGCATGCGCTGGGCGGCTACCGGGTGCAAGGCAAATCGGTCGCAGCGGCGGCCACGCTCACGCGCCAGGCAATCGCCTTGCAAGATGCCGGTGCCACGCTGCTGGTGCTGGAAATGGTGCCCGCCGCGCTGGCGGCAGAAGTCACCCTCGCACTCCAGCATTGCGCCACCATCGGCATCGGCGCGGGCAAAGACACGGCCGGCCAGGTGCTGGTGATGCACGACATGCTGGGCGTCAACCTGGGCAAGATGCCGCGTTTTGTGCGCAACTTCATGAGCGGCGCTGCCGGTGTGCGCGAGGCCATGCAGGCCTACGTCGCGGCCGTGAAAGACGGCAGCTTTCCCGATAACGCCCAGCACGCCTGGTAGGCTCAATCAGTTGAGGACAGCGCTGCGCTTCGCTACGGACTGTCCCGCAAAGCTATTATGAAAATCGTTCACACCATCGCCGAGCTGCGCGCCTGCCTGGCGCCATTCAAGCACCCTGCTTTTGTGCCCACCATGGGCAATCTGCACGAGGGCCATCTGGCCCTGGTGCGCCAGGCCAAGCCGCAGGGCGACGTCACGGTCGCCAGCATCTTCGTCAACCGCCTGCAGTTCCTGCCGCACGAGGACTTCGACACCTACCCGCGCACCTGGGACTCGGATTGCAAAAAGCTGCAAGCGGCCGGCTGCGACCTGCTGTTTGCCCCCAACGAGCAAGAGCTGTACCCGGAGCCGCAAACCTATCTGGTGCAGCCACCGGCCGCACTGGCCGACATTCTGGAAGGCCACTTTCGACCCGGTTTTTTTGTCGGCGTCTGCACCGTGGTGATGAAACTGTTGGCCTGCGTGCAGCCGCGCGCCGCCGTGTTCGGCAAGAAGGACTACCAGCAACTGATGGTCATCCGGCGCATGGTGCGGCAGTTTGCGCTGCCGATCGAGATCGTGGCGGGCGAAACCACGCGCGCCCCGGACGGCTTGGCGCTGTCCTCGCGCAACGGCTATCTGAGCGCGAGTGAACGGGCCGAGGCGGTGCAACTGTCACTGGCGCTCAAAGCCATGGCGACCGCGTTGCAAGCCGGCGCCACCGACATTGCCGCGCTGGAACAGCAGGCGATGCAGTCGCTGGCGGCGCGCGGCTGGCAACCCGACTACCTGGCGGTGCGCCGGCGCAGCGACCTGCAAACGCCAGCCCCGGGCGATGCGCTGGTGCTGCTGGGCGCCGCCAGACTCGGCTCCACCCGACTGATCGACAACCTCGAACTCACGCCGGATCAAGGCGCCACGAAGCCCTCATAACCCCGCGCCCGCAACAAGCAGGCCGGGCAGGCGCCGCAGCCATAACCCCAGGCATGGCGCTGCTCGCGCTGCCCCAGGTAACAAGTGTGGGTGTGCTCGATGATCAGTTCGACCAGGGCCGCGCCGCCGCGCGGCGAACCGGACTTGGCGCCGAGTTCGTATGCCAGCGCCCAGGTGGCGGCCTTGTCGATCCACATCAGCGGGGTTTCAATCAGAAAACGTTTGTCCATGCCCAGCGACAGCGCCAGTTGCATCGCTTTCATGGTGTCGTCGCGGCAATCGGGGTAGCCGGAAAAGTCGGTTTCGCAGACGCCGGTGACCAGCACTTGCAAGTCGCGTCGGTAGGCCACGGCGGCCGCCAGCGTCAGAAACAGCAGGTTGCGCCCCGGCACAAAGGTGTTGGGCAGACCGCTTTGTTCCATTTTGAACGCGGTATCGCGTGTCAGTGAGGTGTCACTCACTTCGCCCAACACCGCCAGGTCGAGCAGATGATCGTCACCCAGTTTGGCCGCCCACTGGGGAAACTGGCGGCGAATTTCAGCCAGCACCTTGAGCCGCGCCTCGAGCTCGACCCGATGGCGTTGCCGGTAATCAAACGCGATGGTTTCGACCCGCTGGTACTTGGACAGTGCCAGGGCCAGGCAGGTGGTGGAGTCCTGACCACCGGAAAAAAGAACAAGCGCTGTCGTGTGCATGCCCCAATGGTAGAGGATCAGCGGCACTGGCCGCTGCCTGGCTAAAGGTTGTCTGTCTTGTTGATTTTGCTGGGCGAGTAGGTGATCACCTCATTGGCCAGCAGGCCGGACTGGGCGTTGGGGTTGAGCGGGGCGCTATTGAGCTGGTCCTTGACCTGCTGCTGAACCTGAACGGCACTGGCGCTGGCGAGCCACAGCGACTTGATATGGTCCATCAACAGTTTTGACATCGGCACCGGTGGCGGGTCCTCCACTTTTTCGGACGTGGGGCGATGGATGGTCCAGTCTTTCTCGGCGGCGGCTTCGGAGCCGCGCCGGGCCGGATCGGACACGCTGGTGTAAACCCCCTCGCCCCGTTCCGGCTTGCTGATCTGGCCGACCAGATTGACCACACTGGGGCTGGGTTCCGGCGAGGCGACGGCATTGACCGACGGATTGACCGGCGCCACCGGGATGGTTCTGACAGACGCCATTGATGCCAACTCTGCGCCAACGGAGCGCAGATTGGGGATTCGATCAATGGGTGGCAATGACATTTTGGTTTGGGCCGCAGACCAGGTTTGAGGCTTTTCTCCGTGTTCGTATTTTTCTTAACGGCAGATTTAGGGGCTAATTTAGGCCTATTTTCAAAAAAATGCACTTTTTTTAATTCAGAGCAAATAAAGTCGCAATCGGGGCTTGGCATTGATGCGCCTTTGTGGCAGGCCGATTTCGAGGCCTGACCCGGTCAAGCCGCAAACCGATCAGGCAATAGATCGTCATTTACAGTTCAATATGCGCATGAATTATGCATAAGTGCGGGCAAATCGCATCGAATTGCGTACATCCTCCACGCTCATCTGAGCATAATTCAGACTTCACAAAATGACTTCTGGAGCAACACCATGGCCGAACTGTTCGACAACCCGATGGGCCAACACCGCTCAAACCCAGCTTTGAATCTTCAAAAATGCGCAAGCCGATAATCGACCCGTTGATGACGCGATGACTGCTCTGAACTGATTAATATGGACTTGACATCATTGAAAAATCAGCACCTGTCGTTGGCCGAGCTGGTGCAACTGAGCCAGGCGAGGCAGCGTCATGTGCTGGGCGCCATTTGCTATTTTCCGGCTGCGTTGGCCGAACCCTCGGAACCCATGATGGACGCGCCGGTGATCCGGGTGTCGATGCCGCCGCTGGCTGAAATCAAATCTGACCCCTCGGGTCATGCGCGCCACAGGGCCACGCCATCTGACCCGGTATGCGACGTGTGGTTTAGTGCTGCGGCTTTGGAACCGGGTCAGTGCCGCGACATTCGCTACCGCCACGATGGCAGCACCTTGTTTGGCGTGATCGAACTGGCTGAATGTGAGCCAGCGCCAGGCTCGGCTGCGACACCATTGCAACACGCCACGGAGCGCGCCTACCGGCAAATATTCGAGCTGCTGGAAGCGCTCGGCTATCCCTATTTATTTCGCCTGTGGAACTACATGGCGGACATCAACGCGCATAGCCATGACCTGGAGCGCTATCGCCAGTTCAATCTGGGGCGCCACGAGGCCTTCATGGCGTGCCGGCGTGATGTGGTTGGCAATGTCCCGGCCGCCTGTGCGCTGGGCACAGCCGGCGGTCCGCTGACGATCGCTTTTTTGGCTGGACGCAAGTCGCCGCTGGCGATAGAAAACCCACGCCAGATCAGCGCCTTCCACTACCCAGAGCGCTACGGTCCGCGCAGTCCGGCGTTCGCGCGCGCCAGTCTGGTTGGCAGCGGTGCTGGCGCCGTCTTGTGGGTGTCGGGTACCGCCAGCATTGTGGGTCATCACACGGTCCATGGCGGCGACGTGCGCGAGCAGACCCGCGAAACCCTGAAGAATATTGAAGCCGTCGTTGCGCAGGCCAATCGCCAGGCCAGGCAACCCCTGTTTGCGCTCAGCCATCTTCTGTATCGCGTTTACATCCGCCACAGCGCCGATCTGGCGGCGGTGAGAGACGTCATGCAGGCGCGGATAGGGGCGCGCTTCGATGCCATTTTCCTGCAAGCCGATGTATGCCGCCAGGACTTGCTGATGGAAATTGAAGCCAGCGCAACGCTTTGCGCCTAGCCTGGCCCCCACGCTTGTCACTTCATGTACTGCGCTGCCCCCCAAGGGGGCTAGCCTTGCTTGGGGCGGCCCGGCGCGGCGGCTAGCCTGGCCCCCACGCTTGTCACTTCGTGTACTGCGCTGCCCCCCAAGGGGGCTAGCCTTGCTTGGGGCGGCCCGGCGCGGCGGCTAGCCTGGCCCCCACGCTTGTCACTTCGTGTACTGCGCTGCCCCCCAAGGGGCTAGCCTTGCTTGGGGCGGCCCGGCGCGGCGGCTAGGCGCTACTGTCTTATGCGCCGTCAGTAGCCGGCCTCAGTTTTATCAAATGTCGAGCGTGTAGACTAGGGCACTGGCCCGTTCGGTGGCGCTGTGCCCCTGCAGAGCGCGATTCCATTCAGAGCCGAGCGCCCCAACGCCCGGCACCAGACCTTTTGTCATCAACGCGACCTCCTCCACGGCGGCATCGAACTCGGCCACCAGTTCGCGCGTATCCAGGAACAGCCGCGCCACCATCGCCCCGCCCGCGTCGATGACGATGAGATAGCGCGCTGGTTTTCGGTGCGGCGCGCAAGCGTGCTCTCTCGGTGTTTCGATACCATAAGTTTGACTCATAGGGGCATATTGCCACACAAACGAAATCCGGGGGGAGCCGTGATGCTTGATGACGGTTACAGAAACCCGGCACTCCCCCCGACGCTACTTGTCGGCTTTGCCGAACTCCCGCTTCCAGGCCGCGAACTCGAACGGCCGGAGCCCGAAACAGAACGTCGGCACCGGCCTGAAGACCTCCTGTTGGCATCAAGACGGCCATGGTGCGCGTCCTGGCGCGGGGCCACAACCCTCGCACCTGTCACTCACTCCAGCTTGAAGCCCAGTTGGTGCAACAGAGATCATCCAGATATCGAGTGGGCTTGGATTTCCCAAGTTTTTGAGCGATCTCCTGTTTGCCGAGAGCACCGCCCTGAAGAAGTCCAAGTATTCGATTGGCCAGTTCTGACTCTCCCCCTGACTCTGGCCTCGACTCTGACCTCGACTGTCATTCCGCCACCTCCAGCGCCGCCGGGTGGATCGGCAGCCGCATTGTGAAATAGCTGTGGTCTTCGTCGAATTCGAACTCGGCTGGCGGGGAGCCATTCTTCTCCATGGCTTCCATGATCTTGGGGATGCCAGTGGAACGGCCCTCGGTGAATTCCAGTTCCTTCAGGAATTCACCGATGCGGCGGTTACGATAACGCCGTGGCCGTGCGCGACCAGATCGCTGCCCACCTGTTGCAGATATTCTTGCATCAGTTCGCGGGAGAGATTTTCCACTTTGGCCTGCTGGTTGATCCGGTCGTCGTGGGGGACGGTGGCCGCCAGTGACATGAGTTCGGTTTCATCCGCTCCCTTGGCGCGGATGGTGCTGGAGTTCTTGCGGATGTCATTGGCGAAGGCACAGAGGGTGTGCAGGACGGCCTCCGGGTTCCAGCCAGCCTTGAATTCGAGGCGTTCCCACTCGACGGGTTTGCCGTGTAGAAGGTCCTTGATATTGATGGGCAGCGACATGGCGACGGCTACTTGGCAGGTACAACGACTGCGGGCGTGACTCCCAAACGTTTGGCGCGGCGCGCGAATCGACGGTCATCGAAGCTCATGAATTCCGTGCAATGGCTACTGACCAGCAGGTGCAGCGCATCGGCGAAGTCCAGCCCATCCGTGTGCCAGGCCAGAGCATCGGCGATGCGCGACCATTCCTCAACATTGACGTTGGGCAGCCCAAGCAGATGTTTGACGACCCGCACGAAATCCTCGGCCGCGAAGCCATAAAAGGCGCGCAAGACCCATTCGAGTTCAAGAATCACGGTCAGGGGCACGAACACCTGAGGGGATTCGGTCAGGAGACGACGGGCAATCGGACGTTGTCTGGCGGCCTCGAGGTCGGTCGGGTCGGCCACATAGAAACGCGCCAGAATGTTGGTATCAAGGGCGATCATCATTGGCTTCCCGCATGGCGAGGGCGACATCGAAATCAGCCAGCCGGCGTTTGCCGGGCCGCTTGCAAACCAGCATGCCGAAGCCGTCTTCGGCATTGGTTTGAACAACCTGGCGTTTCACCTCGGCGCGGATGACATGACCGTCCAGGCTGAAATCGAGTTGGCAACCGGGAGTGATACCCAGGCGGCGACGAATTTCCACCGGAATGACGACTTGGCCTTTATCGGAAACGGTGACGGTTAGCATGGCAGCACCCTCCTCTTACATGGTAAGAATAGTTTAGCACAGCGTGCCCCGGACATTACTCCGGCAGCAGGATGTAGATGCCGAGAAGGTCTATCGGCAAAACGGGATAGACAACCTGAAAACGCTGTTTTTCCATGAGGGCGCTGAAGCGTTCGTGGGCCTCGGCGAGGCGCTTGGCCTGCTGCTCGGCAATCACGCGGAAGCGAATAGGAAATTCAACCGCATAAGCTTAAGTATCGCGCCTTCGATCAACATCAAGACCCGCGCTTTGCAGGCAGTGATGCCCGGTTTGGCAAGGCGGCCATCACAAAACGCGGTCTGAGAGAGCCATTTCGGCTGCACCACCCACCACAAGAGCAGGCTCACCCCAAGGCAGTTCTAAAGCGCCGGTTTGGAGTTCACCAGTTGATGCGCTGATCGACCTCGTGGTCGGGTGCCGCTTACTGCCACGGCAGTCACTTTTCTGTCGCGCCCCAGCGCCGACTCGTTACTCCGTTGATCCAACTTGACGCCGGGTTCGGATCGCTGTTTAGATCGAACCCATGTAGCTGTAAGAAGTTTGAGAGGGGCACGACTAAGAACTGCGATGCGCGTATTTCGTCGTTATTTCAACTCCACCCAGAAAGGTTTACCCATGAAAAAATTAATGCTGGCCGCTACAGCCGCAGGCCTTGGCAGCTTTATGTTGCCCGTCACTGTCCATGCCCAGGTGGCGCCTGCTGAAGCGCAGGTCAATGCTCTGGAGGGACTGTTTGGCAAGCAGGCAGGCTCTCGCCGGTCAGGGGCCAAGGGCTTGTGCGCCAGTGGCCATTTTGTGGGCAATGCCGCGGGTCGCACCCTGTCAAGCGCGGCGGTGTTCAATGGCGACAGGGTGCCGGTGGTCGCTCGTTTTTCAGTCGGCGGGGGTAATCCCAAGGCCAGCGACAAGGGCAAATCGGTGCGTGGATTGGCGCTGCAGTTGAGCCTGCCCAATGGCGAGACCTGGCATATGGCTAACATTTCAGCGCCCATGTTTTTTGTGAGCAAACCAGAGCAATTTGTCCCTTTCCTGCAGGTACGCACGGCAGACCCGGCCACCGGCAAGCCCGATGCGGACAAGCTCAAAGCCTTTAACGAGGCCAACCCTGAAACCACCTTGCAGGGCGCTTATCTGGCCAGGGCACCGGTACCTGCCAGCTACGCCGCCGTGAGCTACTGGGGCGCCAATGCGTTTGAATTTGTCAACGCCAAAAACGAAAGCCAGTTTATTCGCTGGCAGTTTGTACCCGAAGCGGGTAGCGTGGGCCTGACCGAAGAGCAGCTCAAGACCTTGCCGGATGACTTTTTGGCGGACGAGTTGCGCAAGCGCGTGGCCGCTGCGCCAGCCGTTTTTGACTTCAGTGTGCAGCTTGCAGACAAAAGCGATCAATTGACTGATCCGACCAAAGTCTGGCCAGACAGCCGCAAGGTGGTGTCTGTGGGCAAACTGGTGCTGGACCAGGTCGCAACGGCGGCCGGTGGTGCCTGCGACAACATCACCTTTAACCCGCTGGCCCTGCCCAAAGGCATCAAGCCGTCGGCTGACCCGGTGTTGCTGGCCCGCCCGGCTCCGTATGTCATTTCGCTTGGTCGCCGCTTGGCTGAGGCACCAAAATAAGCAGCCGGCCACCAGACTGCCAAAAACCGCCACGGGATATTCCCGATGCGGGATTCTGCATGGCCGGGTCAGCTCAAGCAAATTTCCGGTGACACCGCCGTCGCCGGAGTCGGCACCTTGACTGTCTGCGCCTGGGCCTGGCCGCCGCACGCAGGCGCTGGGCATCGGCTTCAAGCCGCCCCAGGTATTGGAAGTCGGGCGATCTGGTGCGGGTGGAAATTGACGGCATTGGCCACCTGGAAAACCCGGTGCGTTGATTCGACCCGTTCCGATCACCCTGAGCTTGTCGAAGGGCTTCGACAGGCTCAGCCCGAACGGCAGGTTAAAGACGGTCAAACGACCAGCGGCTCTTCCTGCATCGCCTCCATCTGCTCCTGCAGCATCTGCACCTGGCCCTGCCAGTAGTCGCTGGAGCCAAACCACGGAAAGTTGATGGGAAACGTCGGGTCGTCCCAGCGCCGCGCCAGCCAGGCGCTGTAGTGGATGAGGCGCAGGGTGCGCAGCGGCTCGATCAAGGCCAGCTCGCGCCGGTCGAAGGCACGAAACTGCTCGTAGCCATCGACCAGTGCGCCCAGTTGGCGGCTGCGCTGCTGGCGGTCGCCACTGAGCAGCATCCACAGGTCTTGCACGGCGGGGCCGCTGCGGGCGTCGTCCAGATCGACAAAATGCGGTCCCGGCCCGGCACCTGCCGGGCAGTCCAGCGGCGTCCAGAGAATGTTGCCCGGATGGCAATCACCGTGCAGGCGCAGCCGCTTGATCGGCTCGATATCGGAGTCTTTTTGGCCTGCTCTCGATCACGCCCCCAGGCGTGCCGGTCACCGTGTTCGACGGTCTTGGCCACCTGGAACGCAATGGCCCAATCGGGGTTGTAATTGCCAACAGGGGCGGGGATAAAAAAGCCGCGCGGTAGCTTGGCACACGGGTTGCTTCGGCTCGACCGTGATGCTTGATGACGGTTACAGAAACCCGGCACTCCCCCCGACGCTACTTGTCGGCTTTGCCGAACTCCCGCTTCCAGGCCGCGAACTCGAACGGCCGGAGCCCAAAGCGGATGGCGTTGCCTTGGTGCAGGTTCTTGAATTCTTCTTCCATCAGGGCGAAGAATTTGGCACGATCCCCCTCGGCGACCGTGGCCGGGATGGCAGCACGAATGGCCGGCTCGCTGGCCGGCTGGTCGCCACGCACTATCGCTCGCACCGCTTCGGTCAGTTCTGCCCGGTAACGCAGACGGAAGATATCCGGCGGGATCAGTGGTTGCCGCACCGCCACGTACTGCTGGCAGGAACGCTCGCAGGCCCAGACAAAAACATCGCGCAGCAATTCGATCCGGTTCAGTTCATAAACGCCGATCATGGCATCGATGTAGGCCTGCTGCGGCACGTCGATGAACGATAGCGGGCAGAGGTTGCAGCGGATCAGCGGGATATTTACCGCGAGGCGTGAAACGCGTTTGTTCACGTCCTCGAAGGGTTGCAGGTAGGGCAGATGCACCATCAGGAAAAAAGCCTGCTCGAACGGATCGCGGATTTCCGCCGCCATGTCGAGGACGATGCCGAACAGCTCCTGATGTCGCGGGCAAAGGTGCCGGCGGCGGATTGCTCGGCCGGTGAGCGGCCCAGGGAATGCAGTTGGGCACGCAGCGCCTCGGGCAGGTAGAACGTCTCGTTGGGGCGATAGGCTTCCAGGAATTTCAGGTCGTAACTCACCGGGCGGCGAGGCGGCGCTGGAGGGCACGACGGGAAATTCCACTGCCCACAAAGTGCAACAACCCTTCCAAACCGATGCCGTCCGGGTGGCCAGCGATCAGTTCGACGATTTGATTCAGTTCCTCTGGGGAACCGATTTTGGGCATGGCATCGGCGCGTCGTTGTGGCGATCTTTGTGGCGCAAGACCAAGCTGCGCCGCTATGGCACCCGAATGGGCAACCGTGCAGCAGGAAACTTGTTGAGTTGAAAATGCAATGGTGAATTCATTAGCGCAGCAGCTCGATGACCAACAGCAGGACTGCGCCAGACTCCGCACCGAGAACGCCTGCCTGATTTCCCTGCTGGAAAAACACGGCATCGCTTTTCAATGAGGAGAACACGGATGGACGTGGCTGCTGGAAATGCCGTCAATGCTGCCAGTGAAATGGCATCGAATGTACCGCCTTCAGCCTCGACGACTTGACAGGCTGCTGATCTCAGACCGATGGCGCTGGTGCGGCAGACTCGGCGTCCGCAACGAGCAGGTCCACCAAATCGCGGGCAAACAAGGGCAATGCGCCCAGGCTGCGAACACAAATTTGCATCGAACGAATCGCCCACGGGTCGGCCAGGGGCACGATCGCGATGGCCATGGTTTGCGCGTGCCGACGGGCGGCTGACTCGGGCAGGATCGCCACACCCACCGTGGCCTCGATCATCCGGCAGGCCGCCTCGAAATTGCCGACCTGGATGCGCAGCTTCAGCGGGCGATGCAACTGGTCGCAGACCTGGCGCAAGAAGGCATGGATGGCGCTCGATTCCTGCAAGCCGACATGGTCATAGTCCAGCGTGTCCGCGAAATCCACCACCAACGCGTTCGCCAGGGCGTGTGCTCGCGGCACCACGAGCACAAGACGGTCACTGCGGTAGGGAATGGTCTCCAGGCTCTCGGTCCGCACCAGGCCCGCAACGATGCCAATATCGGTTTGGCCTTCGGACACGGCCCGGATGATGTCGTGCGAGAGTCGCTCGCGCAGGTCGATGTTGACATCCGGATGGCTGAGCAGGTAGCTGCGCAACACCGGTGGCAGGAACTCACCCAGCGCGGTGGTGTTGGCAAAAACCCGCAAATGGCCTTTGACGCCGCGGGCGTACTCCTGCAAGTCGCCCCGCAGGTGCTGGATCTGTCCCAGCACCATCCGGGCGTGGTGCACAAAAGCTTGCCCCGGCGGCGTGAGCGTGACGCCCTGACTGGTGCGGTTAAGAAGCCGGGTGCCAATGCTCTCTTCCAGGTTCTTGATGCGCGTGCTGGCCGCTGGCAGCGAGATGTGGGAGGCGTCGGCGCCCTTGGTCAGGCTGTTGGCTTCGGCGATGCGAACCATCAGGCGCATGTCGACGAGATCGAAGTGCATGGACATACCCGAAATTATGCCTGCGCCATGGTTTGTGGGTCACACCCTGGACCCTCCTTTCCTGCGTTCCCGCCCGCCTTGGTTTCATTCACCCATGCAGGCAAAAGAAACCGGCCAATGCGGGTGCCAGCCGGTCGCGTCTCAGCGCGCCGCAGCCCGCGCCAGCATGCGTTGCGCCAGCAGCAACACCGGCGCATCCATCATCCGGCCGTCCAGGCTGAACACGCCGCCACCGGCCGCTTCAAACGCCGCCTGCACGCGTTGTGCTTTGGCCAGCTCGTCCGCGCCGGGTGTGAACGCCTGGTTCACACCTTCGACCTGCGACGGGTGGATGCACAGTTTGCCGCCAAATCCACCGCGCCGGGCCCGCGTTGCATCGCCCTGCAACCGGGCCGCGTCCTGGATGTCAGTGGTCACGCCGTCAACAGGCGGAGCCAGACCGGCGCGGCGCGACGCCAGCACCAGCGCCAGCCGGACCGGCACCAACTCTTGCTCCTGCGCATCACAGTCCAAACCGGCATCCGCCTGAAAGTCAAGATGGCCGAACACCAGACGCAGCACCTGCGGGGCGCACGCCAGCCCATCGACCTCATCGAGTCCGGCCACTGACTCAATCAAGGGCAGCAGCGCGCTGAGACGCGACCGGCTGGCACCCGCATTGGCCGGTTTCTTTTGCCTGCATGGGTGAATGAAACCAAGGCGGGCGGGAACGCAGGAA
>JAKFXU010000345.1 GCA_021731215.1 Rhodoferax sp. | reverse complement strand
GGCGTCATTGGGGTTGGTCAGGGCTTCATGCAAAAAGGACTGGTCGATCTTGAGCTGGTCCAGCGGCAGGCGCTTGAGGTAACTCAGCGAAGAGTAGCCGGTGCCGAAATCATCCAGCGAAAAACCGACGCCGTGCGCTTTGAGTTCGAGCATCTTGGCGATGATGGCCTCCACATCCGTCACCAGCAGGCTTTCGGTCAGCTCCAGCTTGAGCCTTGATGCCGGAGCCCCGGTGCGCTCCAGCATGGCCAGCACCTCGGGCACAAAGTTGTCCGAGTGAAATTGCATCGCGCTGACGTTGACCGACAGCGTCAAATGGGCGGTCTGCGCCTGCGCAGCCCAAGCCGTGAGCTGCAGGCAGGCGGTCTGCAGCACCCAGTGACCCAGCGGCAAGATCAGGCCGGCGTCTTCGGCTAGCGGGATGAATTGCGTCGGCGACACCCATCCAAGTTCGGGATGCTGCCAGCGCAGCAGCGCCTCGACCCCGGTCAGACGACCCCGCTCGTCGACCTGCGGCTGGTAATCGAGCACCAACTGGTTTTCTAGCAGGCCGCAACGCAAGTCGCGTTCCAGCGCGACCCGCGCATTGACCGCAGCCTGCATCTCGGGATCAAAAAAACGCAAGGTGTTGCGCCCGGCGGCCTTGGCCTGGTACATCGCCAAGTCGGCACGCTTCATCAGTTCATCGGCGCTGTTCTGATGGTCGGCAAACAGGGTCACGCCGATGCTCGGCGTGATGTGGTATTCGTTACCGAGCAGATCAAAGGGCAGATTGAGCGCGTAAAGAATTTTGCCACCCAGGATTTCTGCCTGCGCAGCGGCTTCACGCGGGCGCTTGCTGAGGTCTTCGAGCATGACCACGTACTCGTCGCCGCCCAGGCGCGCCACGGTATCGCCCTCGCGCACGCAAGCCAGCAGCCGCTGGCCGACCTGTTGCAGCAGCAGGTCGCCGCGGCCATGCCCGTAAGTGTCATTGAGGGTCTTGAAATTGTCGAGGTCCATGAACAGCAGCGCGCCCTCGCGCCCGCTGCGGGTGCTGGCCGCCAGCGCCTGGTGCAGCCGGTCGATCAGCAGCCTGCGGTTGGGCAGGCCGGTGAGCGGATCGTAGAAGGCCAGATGATTGATCTGGTCTTCTGCCGCCTTGCGCCGCGTGATGTCGGTCAAGGTGGAGACATAGTGGGTCACGGCGCCCTGCGCGTCCTTGACCGCGCTGATGGTCAACCACTCCGGGAATATTTCACCATTCTTGCGGCGATTCCAGATTTCACCCTCCCACGCACCGTTTTCTTGGATGACAGCGCGCATGGCGGCATAAAAAGCCGCATCGTGGCGCCCGGAACTCAGCAGGCTGGGGGTTTTACCGATGGCCTCCGCCGCTGAATAGCCGGTGATTTTTGAAAAAGCCTGATTGACGCGCAGCATGACGCCGGCGGCATCGCTGACGAACATGCCTTCCTGCGACTCGAAGGCAATAGCGGCAATGCGCAACTGGGCCTCAGCTTCCTTGCGCTCGGAGATATCCTCCTTGATCGCCACGTAATGAATCGGCACGCCGTGCTCATCAAGAATGGGGGAAATTCTGGCGTGTTCCCAGAACAAGGAGCCATCCTTGCGCCGGTTGTGAAACTCGCCATCCCAGGTTTTCCCGGCCAGCAGGGTGGCCCACAATTCGCGGTATTCCTGCGCCGATTTCTCACCCGAGGACAGGATGCGCGTGTTCTGTCCAAGCACCTCGGCACGGCTGTAACCGGTGATCTGCTCGAACATCGGATTGACATAGACGATGCGGCCCTCGAGGTCGGCAATGATGATGGACACTGGCGATTGCTCCACCACCGCCGACAAGGTGATGAATGATTCTTCGCTGTCCTTGCGCTCGGTGACATCTGACAAATAACCGTGCCACAGCACCGCGCCGTCGGCGTGGCGCTGCGGCGCAGCGTTGCCCGACAACCAGCGCACCGTGCCATCCAGATTGATCCGGAATTCATGCGCCCAGGGCTGCAGCGTTCGCGCCGAGGCGTCTATCGACGCAGCAACGCCGGCCAGGTCGTCCGGGTGGATCAGAGCGAACACCGGCGCGGCATCCTCGGCCACCTCTTGCGGGCTGAGCCGATAGAGGTCGCGGATGCCGGCGCTGGCAAAAGGAAAGCAGGAACTGCCATCGGGGCGCCGCAAATACTGGTAGACGAGGCCCGGCACCCGGCTGGTCAGGTCTTGCAAGCGCAGCAAAGCCTGCGCTTGCGCATGGCGCTGGCGCCGTTGCACCACCAAATACCACGATACCAACCCCGCCAGCGCCAGCAGAATAAAACTGACGATGGCGGCATGCCACAAGAGATGTAATTTTGTTGCCTGGTATTGGGCCAACACTTCATTGCTGGCGCGCGCGAACGTGACCAGAAACGGGTAGGAGGGCAATACCTTGAAGTGCTGGATCCGTTCGACCCCGTCATGGGTCGAACGCCAGGTGAAGGTGCCGCTTTGATCGCCTTGGGCCAGGCGCTGGAATACCGGATTGGTGACCCGGCCCTCTTCGAATTCCTGCGGATCACCGACCCGTTGCGCCCGAACCGAACCGTCCAGCCCGACCAGGGCCGCGGAACCCTGCTGGCCGAGCTTGAGTTCGCCATAAAAGTCGGAAAAATAGGCGGGGTCGAGCGCAGCCACGACGACGCCGCCAAATGCTCCGTTCTTACCGCTGATGCGGCGCGATACCTGAAGCGACCACTGGCCTGAAACCGGGTCGCGCAGCCGGCGGGAGATGAACAGCGCATCGCTGCCAGGTGCCACCTGCGCCAGGAAGTGCTCGCCATCGGACAGGTCGATGCGACCACTGAACGGCAGGCTGCTCAGTTGCAGAATGCCCTGCGCATCAATGACACTGATCTGCAGCAGGATGCGACTGTCAAAAATACCGTGTTCGCTCATCCCCTTCAGGTCGATCTGGCCTTGGTGCTCCTGGTATTGAGAGAGCACCATGCGCAGCGTCTGGTCGACGCTATGGAAGGTGCGTTCGGCGTGTTCCTGACTGAGTCGCGCCAGGTTGACGATATCTTGCTCTGCGTTGGCGAGGTTGCGGCTGCGGTCTTGCTCGATCAGACCCCAGGTATGCAACCAGACCGCGAGCAGCAGCAATGCGGCCACCAGCCAGATCGGGAGTTGGCGCAGCAGCTTGTTATCGGCCCCCACTGCGGCGCCGGTACGTTGACGGAAAAGCGGCATGAATGTCGTAAATGAGCTCTGGCGGCGCCTGTTTTTGCTTTGTCGCGCCCCGGCCGGCCTCCCGCTCGATGATAACCGGGGGCGCTTCTGAATTTCCCGTCCTGCCCTTCGGCGCTTGCTGTCAGCGCACCCCGCACCGGTCTAAAAACTGGCCTGCAGGCCGAGCTTCAAACTGCGCCCTGGCAGCGGTGCCTTGCCGGCTGCGGTTTGGGTCAGGATGGAACTGGCTGAATAGGCGAGTGCGTCGCTGAGGTTGTCGAGCCGGGCAAACCACAGCAGATTGGCGCCGCCGGTTTTCATGCGGTAGGCCAGCGACGCATTCCACAGGGTATAGGCGCCGGTGCTGAGTTGGCCAGTGGGCACATCGGTTTGCGCCGCCGCATGGCTGGCGCCCAGGCGCGCGCTCCACCGGCCTTGTGCCCACAGCAGCGTGGCCCCCGCGCGCGCCGGGGCGATGCGGGGCAGCGGCTGGCCGGTGCGGGTGTTGACCGCGCGCACCCAATCGCCACGCAGTTCCAGATCGACGGTGTGCGCGCCGTCCAGCAGCCGCACATTGCCGCTGGCTTCCAGCCCGGTGAAGCGGGCCTGCACCTGGGTATAGGCGTATTCGGGCAAGTCGTCTTGCTTGTCGCCGGTGGCCTCCAGCGAAATGTAATTATTGAAGTGGTTGACAAACGCACTGACGCCCAAACGGTGGGCGCCGCTCTTCCAGTTCACGCCCAGGTCCAGGTTGCTGGATTGTTCCAGCGCCAGGTTGGCATTGCCGAGCTCGTAGGCCTGGGTGGCGAGGTGCGGGCCGTCGGCAAACAACTCGTAGTCTTTGGGCGCGCGCTGGGTGTAAGCCAGGTTGGACGTCAGTTGCCATTCGGGCGCCACGTTCCACAAACCACCCAGCGCATAGCTGGCCGGGGTGAAGCGGCGGCTGGCTGGCACAAAACGGGCAATCAGCGGATTGCCCAAAGATTCCACGTTGACGGACTCCAGGCGTGCACCAAAACTCAAGCGGCCCCAACTGGTGGCCAGCTCTTCATAGGCAAACAGGGCGCTCTGGCGGGTTTGGCTGTAGGGCGCAAAGGCTTCCTCGCCATCGGCCGAAAAACGGGACGTGTCGGCCTGCAGCCCGATCACACCGTCGAGTGCGCCCAGCTTGGCGTGGCGTGCTTCCAGGCGCAAGTCATTGCCATTGTTTTTGAACAGGGTGCCGGCGCTGCCGCCCTCATATTCGGTATGTTCGTACACGCTATGGCCCAGTTGCCCCTTGACGCTCTGAAACAGGCCGCTCAAGCCACGCAGTTCACCCGCCAGGGCGTAACGGTCGGACTTCATGCCAATCGTCACGGCATCCTCCGCCACCGTGCCGTAGTCGCTTCGAAATCCGCTGACTGAAGCGCCCACATAGCCCTGACTGAAAAACACCGAGCCCCCCACTGCGGCACCCCGGCTGTCGCTGGCCGAGTTGCAGATTTTGTTGGCCAAGCCTGGCGCGCCGGGCTTGCTGCACGCCAGGGCCAAGGGCACCGACACGTCCCCGGTGGTGCGATTGAACACGTCGGCGTGCAGGGCGTAACGGTCATTGCCGCCTTCCAGCAAAAAACCACCCCCCTTCTCGGCGTTGCCACTGGCCAGACCCAGGTTCACCTTGCCGGTCACACCCCCCTGGGCGTCAAACAGGGCTTCGCGTGGAATGCGGTTGTCAATCACATTGACCACGCCGCCCACGGCACTGCCGCCGTACTGCAGGGCGCCGGGGCCGCGCAGCACTTCAATGCGCTCGATGCTCAGCGGGTCAACCGTTACGGCATGGTCGGAGCTCAGGCTGGAAGCGTCCACCACGGCGCCGCCATTGTTCAGAATGCGGATGCGGTCACCATCGAGGCCGCGAATGATGGGGCGGCTGGCGTTGGGGCCAAAGTAGCTGCTGCTGATGCCGGGCGTGCCGTCCAGCGTTTCGCCCAGCGTGCTCTTGGCACGCAATAGCAGCTCAGCCCCCGAATACTGGGCGGCAGGCACTATTAAATCAGCAGCGCCAAGCGGGTTGCCGGTGACCGTAATGGGCGCCAGCGTGGCGACCGGCGGGGTTTGGGCGAACACGGTCGCAGCCGAGATGGAGCCCAGCGACACCAGGGCAAACGAGAATTTTTTCATGAGGGGTCCGTTTTGAATCAAACAAGATACGAGCACCCGCCAGCGAACAGGCCGGCAGGCAGCGATTTCAAAGAGAGGGGTTCAGCGAACCGAAGGCGGGCCGCGCGCTTGAAACAGCGCGCGCCAGCGGGCCAGCGCCAGGCCCGGCAAAACTGACACGACAAATGGCGCCAGAACCAGTGGCAGTGCCAGCACCGGCAGGCCCGGCATGGCGTCAAAGTGGCTGGACTGGTCGTAGCGACGGCAATCCGAATCGTCGCTGTGGCCACTGAACAGCCGGGTGAAGAAACTGTCAGCGCCCTGACCCGGTTGCGCCACTGCATCGGCGACATGCGCGGCGTGCGTGGCAGCCCCGGTCGCGCTCGACGACCCATGCACGATGCTGTGCAGCAGGCCGAGGCTTTGACTCCACAGCAAGACGAGCGCGAACACGGCCAGCGGGAGCAGCGCCCAATGCCCTTGCCAGCGTCTTCGCGTCGTCAAAACAAGAACTCTGCTACTTCACACTGACCGCGTCGGTGATGCGGTAGTACAGGCCATAGGGGTCGTCGTTGAGCACGGCGAACTTGCCTTCCACCGTCACCGGTTCCAGCGAGTATTTGACCGGGGTTTTGGTTTTGACTTCAACCATGCTCTCCGGGCCACCCGGCGAACAGAAAGAACAGCTCAGGGGCACCGCACTGAGTAAAAAATGCTTTTGTTTCTCGCCCGGCTCCAGCGGCATCATGAAGCCCTGGATGCGCTGGGTTTTGTCGTTCAGCGCCTGCACCGTTGCCGGGAACACGGGTAGCAAGCGGTTCTTGACTTTTTTCAATTTGACATCAGTCAGCATGGCCCAGGGCAACACATCGTCGCGCTGCGGCAGCGGTGCGAACGGGCTGTTGGGGCTGTGCACGCCGGCACCGGTGCCACTGGGGACGCCGCCTGCAATCGGTGAACTCAGTTGTGCCAGTCCAACCAAGGGCAGGAGAGCAGCGCACAGCAAGCCAACCAGTGCAGCAAACTTCAGGGCAACAGGCTTCATGAAATTTCCCTCGATCATGTTTTCAGGTTAATGCTGGTGCTTCATGCCGCAGTATTTGCCAATCGCCAAGCCCTTGCAGGCGGCCTGCAACTGCTGGCTGCACACCTCGTGTTTTTTGCCGGACTCCAGGCACTTGGCGGCCGCCTCGTGGGCCGTCGCCATGGCCCGGTGGCGGGCAATGTCGGCTTTGGTTTCCTTGTCGGTGTGGGTTTCAGCCGCGGTCGAAACAGTAGCGATCAGGGCAAGGGATACGACTGCCAGCAGCATTTTTTTCATAAATTCACCTTGATTGAAGAAGTTCAAACACATTGACACGGTACGCCCCCAGCGCCGGCAATAGCGCCGCCACCAGCGATACTCCCAGTGCCATCAAGGGCACCAGCATCAACTCCGGCGGCCACACCAGACCGCCGATGAGCAAAGAGTTATCAAGCTGCAGCAGCCAGCCGATCAATGCCGCCAGCGCCTGACCACCCGCCAGCCCCAGCACCGCGGCCAGCGCGCCCAGCCACAGCGCTTCGGTGAGCAGCAGGGCCGCCACTTTGGCCGGCGGCGCGCCCAGCATGCGCAGCAGCGCCAGGTCGGCGCGGCGTTCGCGCACCGCGCTCCACAGGGCAATGAACACACTCAAGCCGGCCGTCAGCAACAACACGCCGGCGAATGCCCGCAGCACATCGGCGCCAAGCCCCAACATGCTCAAGAGTCGGGTGATCTCCAGTGCCGGGGCTGCGGCCTGCATTTCGGTGCTGGTGTTGATGTAGCGCGGGAAACTCATGGCCGCCAGCGGGGATTTGTAGCGGATCAGCGCCAGGGTGAGCTCGCGCTCTTCTTCCATGAGCTTGCGATCTTCGGCATCCAGGGCGGTATAGGCTTCATGCACCTCCCACACCGAGGCCGTGTCGGTCAGGATCAACCGGTCCAGCACGCTGCCGCTGGGCGCCAGAATGCCGCTCACCGTGTAAGCACTGTCGCCATGGCTGTGGCCGCCGGCGCCCAAGCCGTGCGACCCGACAAAAGTGCTGCCCATTACCAGACCGAGCTTGCGCGCCGCCGCGGCACCCAGCACCACCTGCATCGGCGCCTCCCAGAGCCGGCCTTGCGCCAGCCTGGCCTGGTAGTGCGTGATGTAGTCGTGCGAGCTGCCCACGATGCGAAAGCCCTGGTAGTTGTCCCCCAGGCTGATCGGGATGACCCCTGCCACCAAGGGATGTTTTTCCAGCGCCTGCACCGCCTGCAGCGGCACGTTGCCCGGCGGCACATCGATGTGGAATACGCCCGATAGGATCAGTTGCATGGGACTGCCTTTGGCGCCCACCACCAGGTCGATACCGGCCAGATCGCGCTCAAACGCCTTGTTGAGCTGGTGTCCGACCAGCAGCAAGAAGGTGATGGACGCCAGCCCCAGGCTCAACAACAGCAGATTCAGCGCCGCAGCCAAGGGTCTGGCCCAGAGGTAACGCCAAGCAAAAAACATCGTTTTCATGCTGCTTTTTTCATCGCTGGCAACGCTTTAACTGCAGGGGCTGGAAGCCGATTCGGCCACCAGCGTCAGACGGAATCAGCGCCGCCACACGGGCGTCGTGGCTGGCGATGACCAGCGTGGCACCCTGGGCTAGTGCGGTATTCAGCAGCAGACCCACGGCGTCGGCGGCAGCCTCATCGTCCAGACTGGCAGTGGGCTCGTCGGCCAGGATCACCCTGGGCTGCATCAGCACGGCGCGCGCCAGCGCCACGCGCTGGGCCTGCCCGCCGGAGAGTTGCGCCGGTTTGTGTTGGGCCAGGTCTTGCACCCCCAGCGCACTCAGGGCCTCGTGGATGCGCACCGGCTCTTCGGGCTGCCCGCTGGCCCATTGCGCCAGCACCAGATTCTGCTGCACGCTGAGCGCCGCGCTCAGGTGCAATTTTTGAGGCAAAAAACCAATAGCCCTGGCCCGCCATGCGTCAGCAGCTATATTTTTAAGAGTACCCAGCGGCTGATCGGCCACCGTCAGCGCGCCCGAGGTTGGCGCAGCCAGCGCGGCGACCAGCGCCAGCCAAGTTGATTTGCCGCAGCCAGAAGGGCCGCTGAGCAGCAGCACGGTGCCTTGGGGCACATCCACGTCCGGAAAAACCAGCGCCGGACCGCCGGGGTAGCGGTAGCTCAGTTGACGGGTGCGGATCATGCTTGCAAATCCGGTGCATTGAGCACGCCCGTTGCGCAGTCCGCGCACACACCGCGCACCGCGAAGTCCATGCTCATGCCCTGGTAGCCCAGGGCCTTGAGGGCGTCCAGCGCGGTCTGCGCGGCACGCTCCAGGTCAATGGCATTGACCTGGAGCGTGCCCGCCAAGGGCCGGTCGCGGTGGCAACTCTGGCATTCAAAGTGCGGCATGGCATGCACGCTGGCCGGCATCGCCTGGTAGCGGCGCACCCGCTTGGCGTCCACCCGGCACAGCAGCAGGCCGACCTGGGTCAGGCGGTCAATCAGGCGGTACAGGGTGACGCGGTCGAGCGTCACGCCGTGGGCCGGCGTGCTGTCGCCCTGCAACGCCGCCTGCAACTGGGCGTGGGTGTAACTGGTGTCGGGGTGAGCCAGCAACCAGCCCAGCACCAGGCGCGCCGCGCTGGTGCGGCGCAGCCCGTGCGCCGACAACAGCGCATCAATCGGATCGACGCTCAGGTCAGTGGGTGAAATCAAGGTTGCCATGTTGCTTTGTTTTGTCTCATTCTTTGCAAATAACGCCACCAAGTTGCATTAAACTATACCGCAATTCAGTTGCATTATTACCGCGAAGCAGGGTCTTAAAGCTGCGCATTTTGTAAAGCTTGGTTTTTCATGACAACTCATCAACATTCACGCACTGAACCCATTCGCAGTGTGCTGGACTGGCCCGCCTGGCTGCGGGTGTTGGCCGTACTGCCCGCCGTAGCGCTGCTGTGGCTGGCCGTGGCTTGGGCCAAACTGGACGCCGTCCCATGGTAACTTTGGACAACCTGACGGTCAGTTACCGTCAGCACCCGGCCCTGCACCACGTCAATGGCCAATTTGCCCCCGGCTCGCTGACCGCCGTGATGGGGCCCAACGGTTCGGGTAAAAGCACGCTGCTCAAAAGCATCATGGCACTGCTGCCCCTCTCCGGCGGACGGGTTGCCGTGTCCACACCGCGCACGCGCAGGGCCTACTTGCCGCAATTGGCGGAGATAGACCGCAGCTTTCCGATCGATGTGCGCGACTGCGTGCTGCTGGGCTGCTGGCCCGCCGTGGGCGCCTGGGGCGGTGTCGATGCCGGGTTGCTGGCGCGCGTCACGTCGGCCCTGCACAGCGTGGGGCTGGAGGGCTTTGAACACCGGCCCATCGGCTCGCTGTCCAGCGGACAATTTCAGCGGGTCTTGTTTGCCCGCGTGCTGGTGCAAGACGCCGATCTGATTCTGCTTGACGAACCCTTCAACGCAATCGACTCCAAAACCACCGCAGCCCTGCTGACCTTGATCAGGCAATGGCACCAACAACAACGCACCGTCATTGCCGTGCTGCATGACGATCTGCAGGTGCGCCAGCATTTTCCGCAAACGCTGCTGCTGGCACGCGAGGTCGTGGCCTGGGGCGATACCGCGCAGGTACTCACCGAGCCCCACCTGCGGCAAGCCAGAACCTTGGCAGAAGCATGGGACGACGCGGCCGAGATCTGCAACACCGACCAGCGCTTGACTGGGAAAGTGGCGGCGTGATGGACGCGTTCTTGAACATTTTCCCAAGCATATACCAAGAGGCCTGCAACCTGCTGATCGCACCGTTTGCGGAGTTTGCCTTCATGCGTCGCGCACTGGTGGCCACATTGGCGCTGTCGCTAAGCGCGGCGCCGCTGGGCGTTTTCTTGACGCTGCGGCGCATGAGCCTGCTGGGTGATGCGCTCAGCCATGCGGTGCTGCCCGGCGTTGCCATCGGGTTCATGTTTTTTGGCCTGTCACTGACCGCCATGGCGGCAGGCGGGGTGATTTCGGGCCTGCTGGTGGCCGCCACGGCCGGGCTCATCAGCCGCTCCACCGCGCTGAAAGAAGATGCCAGTCTGGCCGCCCTTTACCTGAGCGCCTTGGCGCTAGGGGTCATGCTCATCTCAAGACAAGGGACACAACTGGATTTGCTGCATATTCTGTTTGGCAGTGCGCTTGGGGTGGACGCACAAGGTTTGTACCTGGTGGCCGGGGTCGCCAGCGTCAGCGTGCTGGCACTGGCAGGACTGTACCGGGGCCTGGTGCTCGAGGGTTTTGACCCGGTTTTTTTAAACGCAGCGAGCCGGCGTGGCTGGGGCACCTGGGTTTGGCAACAAAGTTTTCTGATGCTGGTGGTGATCAACCTGGTCGCCGGTTTTCAAACCCTGGGCACGCTGATGGCTGTGGGGCTCATGATGCTGCCGGCCGTGTCGGCCCGCCTGTGGCACGACACCCTGCCCGCACAACTGGTCAATGCCAGCTTGCAGGCGATGCTGGCTGGCTGGTCTGGCCTGCTGCTGTCGTACCACCTGGACACCCCCTCTGGCCCGACCATCATCGGCTGCGCGGGGGCGCTCTATTTCACGTCGTTGCTGATGGCGCCAGGCGGATGGCTGCCACGGGTTTGGTTCAAAACGCATCGCGTGGCCTGAATGACGAGCCGCCATTCCCGACGGACGCCTCCCCTTTTGCAACTTTTCTTTCACTTTAATCAAAGGTTTTGACATGCAACGCTGGTCCCGTCAATTATTGGCCCCGCTGGTTCTGGCGGCGCAGTGCCTGCTCCCAACCAGCAGTTTTGCGGCTGACAAAATACCGGTTACCGCCAGTTTCAGCATTCTGGGTGACTTGGTGCGCGTTGTCGGTGGGGACCGCGTAAACGTCACCACGCTGGTGGGGCCGGACCAAGACGCCCATGTGTTCGAGCCCAAGCCCTCGGATGCCAAAAACTTGCTGCAGTCAAAACTTTTGGTGCTCAATGGCATCGGCTTTGAACCCTGGGCCAAAAAACTGGCCAGCTCGGCCGGATTCAAGGGCAACACCCTGCTCGCCTCGCAAGGCGTCACAACCCGTACCCTGGCTCTTGAGAAAGGTCACCACCATTCCGAAACTGATCCGCACGCGTGGCAAAATCCCGTCAACGTCATCGTCTACGTGCGCAATATTGCCGCCGCACTCACTCAACTAGACGCTGCAGGCGCCGCCGCTTTCAAAAGCAATAGCGACGCCTATGTCAAGGAACTGCAGAGGCTGGACGACTGGACCAAAGCGCAAATAGCGCTGCTGCCCAAAGACAAGCGCAAAGTCATCACATCGCACAATGCCTTTGGCTACTTTGCCGACCACTATCAAGTGACGTTTCTGGCAGCCCAAGGTGTCTCGACCAGCAGCGCGGCCAGCGCCAAAGAGGTGGCCGATCTGATCCGCCAAATCAAGCGCGACAAAATCAAGGCCGTCTTTATTGAAAACATGAGCAACCCAAAACTGCTCAAGCAACTCGGCCAGGACACCGGCGTCACCCTGGGCCCCAAGCTGTATGTGGACGCCCTGTCAGGCCCGCCAGAAGCGGGCTCAAGCTACCTCAAGATGATGCAACACAACGTGACGCAACTGGTCACTGGAATGCAGCGCAACTAGTACCAGGGGTAGCGGCCAAGCCCTGTTGGCACGCTATTTAGCCAGCCGCGCAAAGGTCTTGCGAAACTTGGCCACCTTGGGCGCGGCCACCGCCACGCAATAGCCCTGGGCCGGATTTTTCTCGAAAAAGTTCTGATGGTAGTCCTCGGCCGGCCAGTAGTTGGCCAGCGGCAGCACTTCGGTAACGATGGGGCGGCTGTAGACGCCGCTCTGATTGAGCTCGCCGATGAGGTCTTTGGCAATCGCCTCCTGCCCCGGCGTCGAGCAATAGATGCCGCTGCGGTACTGCGTGCCGCTGTCATTGCCCTGCCGGTTGAGCGTGGTCGGGTCATGGATGACGAAGAATATTTCCAGAATCTCGCGCACACTGATTTGTGCCGGGTCAAACACCAGCTTGACCACCTCGTTGTGGCCGGTACTGCCGCTGCAGACCTGCTCGTAACTGGGCGCGCGCGCGTGACCATTGCAGTAGCCGCTTTGCACGTCTTCAATCCCCTGGACCGCCTTGTAAACCGACTCCGTGCACCAAAAGCAGCCACCCCCGAGGGTGATGGTTGGCAAAGAATCTGACATGGGCTGTGTCTCCGGTAAAAACTGTGGGTCGCGGCAAGCCCAGGCATCTTACGCGCCAGCCACAGGACATGCACCGTGATCGCGTCTTTACTCAAATTTGCACTGCCACCCCGGTCACACCGATTGACAGCCCATCGGTCCGCAGCTACATTAATAACCAGTTAGTCATTAATTTATGTCGCTTTCCAAGCTGATCTGCAAGCCCCCGTCCGCCGCCACGCCCAAGCACGAGCGGCGCAAGGACGCGCGGCCGGGCGAACTGCTGGCCGCCGCGCTCGACCTGTTCGTCGAGAAAGGCTTCGCCGCGACCCGGGTCGAAGAAGTGGCACGCCGCGCCGGCGTGTCAAAGGGCACGCTGTTCCTGTATTTTTCCAGCAAGGAAGAGTTGTTCAAGGCGGTGGTGCGGGAGAACATTTCGGGCCGCTTCTCGCAGTGGAACGCAGAATTCGAGGCCTTTGACGGCAGCACCGCCGACATGTTGCGCTGCTGTGTGACGCTGTGGTGGGAACGTCTGGGCCGCACCAAAGCATCCGGCATCACCAAACTCATGTTGAGCGAGGCTGACAACTTTCCCGAACTGGCCGCTTTTTACCAGCATGAAGTCATAGCGCCCGCGCACGGGCTGATCCGGCGCATCCTGCAGCGCGGCGTGGAGCGCGGCGAATTCGCGCCGCTGGACCTGAAATACGGCGTCTATGCGGTGCTGGCGCCCCTGCTTTTCTTGCAATTGCTGATGCATTCCAAAATCGCCTGCCTTGACGCCACCCACGCGACCGATGCCTGCGCGCTGGTGCCCGAAGACTACCTGGCGGCACAATTGCAAACCATTCTGGACGGCCTGAACGTGCGCTCACCGTCGCCGGCCACTGACCAAGGACTTCCCCCTCTATGAAACGCTGGTTGAAATGGGCCATTTTGGCCCTCGTCGTCCTGTTGCTCGCCGCCGCGGTGTTGCGCGCCCTGTCAGCCCGCAAGGCCCAGCAGGCCGCCGTCGCCGCGCTGGCAGCGCAGCCCAGCCAAACCGTGGTCGAGCTCGGCGCCGCCGATGTGCTGCAGGTCAGCCGCCATGAGCTGGCGCAGGGCTTGTCCGTCTCGGGCGTGCTCAAAGCGGTGCACACGGCCAGCGTCAAGGCGCGGGTGGCCGGCGAGTTGCAGGGTTTGAGCGTGCGCGAAGGCGATGCGGTCACGGCCGGGCAAATCATGGCCCGCATCGATGCCACCGAATACCAGGCGCGCCTGCGCCAGGCGCAGCAGCAAGCCGAAGCGGCCCAGGCCCAGGTCGATATCGCGCAGCGC